>CAJWGC010000001.1 GCA_913031525.1 uncultured Acidimicrobiia bacterium
TAGGATCAATTTCTTGTCTATCTGAAAAAGATTACATCATCACTCACTACAGAGATCATGGCCACGCTTTAGCAAGAGGAATAAACCCAAAAAACATTATGAGTGAACTAATGGGGAAGTCTGATGGAACAAGTGCTGGCAAAGGTGGATCGATGCACATCATCGATACCGACCTCGGCGTTTTAGGAGCCAACGGAATTGTCGGCGGCGGCATCCCCATGGCTACTGGAGCCGCTCTCGCTGATGTAGTTCTCGGTCGTGATGGAGTCACTGTGTGTTTCTTTGGCGATGGAGCAGCCAATCAAGGCGTATTAATGGAGGCCCTCAACCTTTCAGCAATCTGGAGCCTGCCCGTGATCTTCTTATGCGAAGCGAACTTCTATACGGAATGGACGCCCACCACCGATATCACTGCCGGACGCATCTACGAACGAGGTAAGCCTTTCGGCGTTCCCTCTTACGAAGTCGACGGTAATGACGTCCTCGAGGTACGTCGAATCGTTGGGGAAGCTGCGGAACGAGCCAGACAAGGAGAAGGACCAACCATCATCGAAGCCATCACTTACCGCCATTCCGGCCACAGCGAGGGCGAGTCGGCCTTCTCTGGTTCCTACCGAGATGAGGACGAGATTGAGAGCTGGAAAGCACGTGATCCGATCATCATGTTTCGTAATCGTCTCGTAGAACAGTTCGGCGTCGCATTAGACGAAATCGATGAGATCGACGAACGAGAGCGAGCCCGGGTGGAAGATGCTGTGGAATTCGCCGAAGGGAGTCCGCTGCCGGATCCTGAGGAAGTGCTTAACCACGTTTTCGTTGAGAAAGGTTCGTAGCGTGGCAAAGACCTTCTTTGTTGCAGCGATGAACCAGGCCCTCGCCATTGCCATGGAAGAAGACAGCACCGTGATTGCCCTAGGAGAGGACATCGACAGAAGCATCTTCGGTGTAACGAAAGGCCTCATCGACGTTCACGGACCAAACCGGATCCGGAAAACTCCTATATCAGAGGCGACGTTTGTTGGAAGCGCGATCGGCGCGGCTGCATCAGGATTGCGCCCATTCGTGAACGTCATGTTCTCTAGCTTTTTCTATGTAGCAATGGATCAAATCGCCAATCAGGCAGCCCGGCTCCGTTATATGTCAGGCGGGCAACTCCACCTGCCCATCGTCTATTTCGCCGGCACGGGTCTTGCTGGTTCGGCAGCAGCCCAACACTCGGAGAACCCGCACGCCATTCTTATGCAAACTGGGGGGCTTAAGGTCGTCATGCCTTCTACGCCACACGACGCTAAAGGATTGCTTCTGGCATCTATCCGAGACGACAACCCGGTGATTTTCTTAAGCGATCTCAGACTCTCTCGCCAACGTGCTGAAGTACCGGAAGAGCCTTTCGAAGTTCCCCTGGGAAAGGGTGATATCAAACGTAGTGGTAACGACGTCACAGTGGTAGCGCTGGGATCGATCATTCACACAGCGTTAGCAGCCGCGTCCAATCTTGAAAAAGAAGGCATTTCCGTAGAAATCGTCGATCCTCGTAGCCTCGTTCCGTTCGATTGGGAAACATTGGCTTTATCTGTGCATAAGACTGGCCGACTGGTTGTTGCGGATCCTGCTCGAAAACTGTGTGGCCTAGCCGCTGAGGTGATCGCTGGTGTTACCGAAAGATGCTGGAAGTCGCTGCGTTCGCAGCCGATCCGGCTCACTTGGCCAGACGTTCCCGTTCCGTTTAGCCCTACTCTGGAAGCAGCGCTCGATATAACAGCTACCGATATCGAACGGGCGATCCGAACCTCGATGGCGAGCGAAAATCCAGCAAACGGATGACTGCAGTAAAGGGGAAACGATGCAAGTAGTCCTGCCCAAATGGGGAGTCTCCATGCAAGATGCCATCTTGGTCCGATGGCTGAAACAGGTTGGAGACACAGTGGAAAAAGGAGATCCGATCGCTGAGTTCGAAACTGACAAGGTCGAGGTCGAGCTCGAATCTCCTATGTCCGGCAGGGTAGAACGGCTGTTCTTCGAAGAAGACGACACTGTCGACGTGGGAGCAGTCGTCGCTGAAATCACGGAGACCTAAGCGATGGCAGCATCGTACACGGGTGGAGATCTCGTCGTAGATTTACTAGCGGCAAAAGGAGTTGAGCGCATCTTTTCGGTCTCTGGCGGACCGATCAACGCGCTGTACCACGGAACCGTAGGTCGTCCCGTTCGCATCGTTCACACCCGCCACGAAGCCGCAGCGGCGTTTATGGCTGAAGGCACGGGAAGGGCCACGCGGATCCCAGGAGTATGCGCCGTAACGCTCGGTCCTGCCATAACAAACACCGTCACAGCCGCTCTGGTCGGAACAAGAGCAGGGGTTCCATTTCTGATCATCGGCGGCCAAGCTCCGGTCGCTGTCCTCGATAAAGAGGCAATAATGTCGTTCGACCATCTTCCGATCATGGCCCCCGTCACGAAGTACGCAGCGAGAGTTTTAGATACGGACCGGATCGAAGAGTATGTGGAGACGGCATGGCGAATCATGCTGGCTGGACGACCAGGCCCGGCGTTCTTAGAAATACCGGTAGACATACTCGGAGGCCCTGCGCGCTCTCCCTCTATGGCCGATCGCGAAGATGCTGGATCAGGACCCGGGCTCAATCCAGACGATAACAAAGAGCTCTCTCGGATCATCGCTGCTTCGCGTCGACCATTCTTGATTGCGGGTGACGATGTGCACTGGTCTGATGCAGGAGCCGAACTTGCAGAAACCATTGATCACTTCAATGCACCGTTCTTTACGGCACGGCTGAGTCGAGGAGCCATCGATGAAAAAGACCCACGATGGGCTGGCGTCGGCTATCTCGGTGGCAACCCGGCATTGCGCGAGGCTATGGCTTCAGCTGACCTCGTAGTCCTCGTCGGCCATGATATGGAGGCTGGTCTAGGTTATGGCGATTTGATTTCGAAGAGTGCCACGATCGTCCACTGCCACCCAGATGCAGCAATCGTGGGCAGATACCTTCGCCCAAACCTAGGCATCGTGGCAAGATCCGACATCGTACTGAGAGCAATAACTGCCGGGCCGTCACCAAAGAGAGATAGAGACTGGTGCGATCGAATAGTCACCATGTGGAACGATGAATGGTCACGGATCGACGCCCTAGGCAACGAAGCAAACAATGGCATCCATCCCGCTCGACTGACCACGTTGCTTGAAGCGGCCGTTCCCGCCAATACGACCTTTGTCACTTCCCACGGCAACATCGATTTCTGGGCTGATGCAGCGCTACGCATATCACCGCCGGGCCGATACATGCGCGCCGGCCAATCAGGTGCACTGGGAGCTGAGATACCGTTTGGAATCGCTGCCAAAATGGAAGATCCAAATCAAACAGTGATTGTCATCGTCGGAGATGGTGGTTTTGGATTTCACGGGCTCGAGTTGGAGACCGCTATCCGATATGGAGTTCCACTGGTCATCGTCATCTATGACGATGCTAAATGGGGTGCAATCGCGCTGCCTCAAGGTCGTTCCTACGGAAATGAGGTCGAGATGGATCTACCACACCGTTCGTGGACCGAAGTAGCAGAAGCATTAGGAGGCTACGGCGAATACGTGAGTAGCGAAGACCAGGTAGCACCCGCTTTGGAACGGGCACTCTCTTCTGGCCTACCTGCTGTCCTCCAAGTCCAAGTCCGAAGCGTTGAATCGCCCTACGTAAGGTTCCATTCCTGACTTCTGCAGAAACAACCGTATTCGAAGTTACCGATCGATCGACATTGAGTATCGCGTTCTCATACGAGCCCGTACGTTTCTAAACAATACGAGTTTCCTGTTATCGATACGGTTCAGCGATCAGACCAGGACCGGATTGATCGGATCAGTGCCTTCTAACACTCTCGCCACGTCTTCGATCACAGACATCTGTGTCTTTCTTTGTGCCTCGAAAGTCCACCCTCCGATATGCGGAGTGAGCACGACATTGTCCATCTCGATCAAGGGGCTCTCATGCGAAAGCGGCTCTTCTTCAAAGACGTCTAACCCTGCACCAGCGATTTGCTTATCCCGTAAGGCATCAATAAGGGCCGCTTCGTCAATAACCGACCCCCTAGAAGTATTGATCAAAAACGCATCCGAAGACATGGCGGATAGCTGCTCTGCGCCGATGATGTGATGAGTCTCGGAGGTGAGTGGCGTATGCACCGATACGTAATCGCTGGCTATCAAGATCTTGTCGAGATCCGCCGATAAAGCCCCGGTGTCGTTGATCTCATCATCAGACAGGTATGGATCATATGCGAAAGTAGTCATCCCAAAAGCGATAGCTCGCTTCGCAAGTTGGCGCCCGATCGCTCCGAATCCCACGATTCCAAGCGTGCGCCCAGCGAGACTCTGACCCATGAACATCTGAGGCGCAGACCAACGCCCGTTACGGACTGCCGCGTCTCCACGTATGACATTTCGGGCCAAGTTGAGAATCAGGGCGAAAGCATGATCAGCGACAGCGGCATCTTGGGCACCCGCCGCGTTCACTACGCACACTCCTCGGGCATTCGCAGCAGCCACGTCGACTTGGTCCATGCCAATACCAATCCTGCCGATCACTTTAAGTTTGCTCGAAGCTTCCAATACCTCATCCGATATAAGAAGAGTGGAGAGCTGAAACATCAGTGCAGATGCCTCACCGACGACTCTAGGTAGGTCCTGCTGGGCAAGTCCCTCTGTCACTTTTATAACGCCGACCTGTTCGAGACGTTGACGACCGTCAACTGAAAAAGCGATGTCATCTAAAAGAAGGATCTGTGGTGTCATCGAATTCGGTCGCTTACTCTAACGCTCGAAGAGGCTACGTCGCTGTACAGGAAATTCCTGGAACAAAGCTGAAATACGCCTCGGAGGTACTCATGAAACGTATCGATGCCGACATTCTCATCCCTGGTCAAGGCACTCCGGTGCCGAACGGTACCGTCATTATCGAAGGAACCTCGATCAGCTATGCAGGCCCTACCGCGGAGGCTCCATCTCTTCCACACATCGACAGCTACAGAGTGCCAACCGTGATGCCAGGTATGTGGGATTGCCACGCGCACTTCTTCGGAACAGAAGGTGCAGACCTGACTTATTTGGCCACAACACCGACCCCTGTCAGCGCGGTCAGAGCAGCTCGCGATGCTCACACGTTGCTAATGGCCGGTTTCACTAGCGCCCGAGAAATGGGAGGCATCGGGGTCTATCTCACTCGCCTTATCGAAGAAGGAACAATTGTAGGACCGAATATCTATGGAGCAGGGGGTGCACTCGGACCCACAGGAGGCCATAGCGACATCCATTGGATGCCGGAATCATGGCGCGATGACTTGGCAGCTTCTGGAAAGGGATGGGTCACTGTGTGCGATGGCGTGGAAGCGTGCATAAAAGCAGTGCGACAGCAGCTCCGCATCGGAGCGCAGATCATCAAGATCAACGCTACGGGGGGAACAATGAGCATGTTCGATAACCCAAACCATCGCCAGTTCAACGATGCAGAACTGCGAGCGATCGTCAACGAGGCAGCACTAGCTGAACTCGCGGTTGGTGCTCATTGCCACGGAGTATCCGGAATCGTGGCTGCCGCGAAAGCAGGTGTTACAACAATCGAACACAACAGCATGATGGACGAACCGACCGCGGAACTTCTACTCGAGATGGGAACCATGGTGGTACCCACTCGTCATGCGGTGGATTTTATCCTCTCGCTTAAAGGACAGATACCGAACGAATTCTGGGAGGCGGAAGCCGCATTCGCGGAAAAGCATTGGCGATCACTCGAACTCGCCATAGAAGCTGGTATTCCAATAGCAGTAGGTGCAGATATTATGCAGAGCGGCGATCCGTGGGGCACAAACGGCAAGGAAGTTGCTACTTTCGTAGAAGCAGGGATGACTCACCTAGAAGCCATCGAGGCAGCTACCGCCAACGGACCACTCACCCTCGGACCTCGAGCCCCGCAATCTGGAATCCTCAAAGAAGGCTATGACGCTGATGTGATAGCCATCGATACCAATCCGCTAAAAGACATCACGGCACTAGGAAACCCTCAGCGAGTCACGATGGTCTGGAAAGGTGGGAATCTCGTCAAGGAGCCCGAGCAGCACTCACCAGTTTTCCCTAGCATGGCACCAGCATGACTCTCGCAGAGAGCAACCCCGACGTCATTGTGATCGGAGCTGGATCCGCGGGTGCGGTGGTTGCCGCCCGGTTGAGCGAAGATCCCTCTTGCAACGTGCTCCTGCTCGAAGCCGGAATGAACTTCTCCTCGGCAGAAACTCCCTGGAATATACGTAGCCCTAATCCTGCCCACATCATCTCCGATCCGAATTATCACTGGCCAGGACTCGTTGCGCGTCGCACCACAGTTCAGGATCCATCGTTGTATTGGCGTGGAAGAGGAGTAGGAGGAAGCTCCACAATCAACGGACAGATAGCCATTCAGGCGATGCTGGAAGACTACGACACATGGAATCTGAAGGGATGGTCTGGCGCTGATTTAACACCCGCGATAGCGCGAATGGAGACAGATCTCGACTTTGGTGTAGAGGATTTCCACGGAGATTCTGGACCGATCCCGATCTATAGAACACCGCAGAAAGAATGGGGTGCGGTAGATATCGCATTGCGAGATGCTGCGTTCTCGCTGGGTCACGTGTGGCATCCCGATCACAACGCGCCTGGATCTAGTGGAGTATCGACATACGCGATCAACAGCAGAGACGGGCAACGCGTATCGACCAACGACGCCTATCTTGAACCAGCTCGAGGCCGGTCCAACCTCACCATCCGCGACAAGGCTCTTGTTGATCGCGTCATCATCAAAAACGGGAGAGTCACCGGAGTGCAAGCGATCGTCGACCAGAGCTACTCGGTGTTCACGGCAAACGAAGTGATCCTATGCGCTGGAGTGATGCACAGCCCGGCCATCCTTCAACGATCGGGGATCGGACCATCTTCTCTCCTTACCTCGCTCGAGTTAGATATCGTGGCCGATCTGCCGGTAGGGCATGGACTCCAAGATCATCCGACTATCTGGCTGATGTTGGATCTTAAGGAAGAGGCCAGAGCAACCTCGCCCGACACCCGCCATACCAACTGCTGCGTGCGATACGGATCGGGAGCTGCGAATAACGTGGCTAACGACACACTCATCCTATCCATGAATCTGAGCGGCTACAGCGATGAAGGATTTGAAACGGGAATCATTGAACTCTGTGTTATGGAGAGCGACTCTCGAGGAAGAGTACAAATAACCACACGAGACAGCAGAGTGGACCCTCAAGTGGACTTTCACATGCTATCCGACTATCGAGATCTGGACCGGCTGAGAGCAGGAGCGCGGCACCTCATGGAGCTATCTGATACCGATGCAGTCCGCTCCATCGCTACTGGCTCCAGACTTGGCCCTGTCGCCCTAGAAATAGACCCTGATTGGCCCGATGAGAAATTGGACCCTTGGTTGATGCAAACTTGCCTCGACGCTCAACATGCCTCGGGTACCTGCCGAATGGGCAAACCTGACGACTCATCTACGGTTGTGGATACATCGTGCCGAGTACTCGGTATCGACGGACTCCGGGTCATTGACACTTCGATCATGCCAAAGATCCCACGAGCTAATACTCACCTGCCCACTGTCACTATCGCCGAACACGCGGCAGCTCTAATCACAACCGAATAACTCGTTACATCTGGCATCTATATTCGGACCACTCTTGTCACGAAAGAGATCGATCTGATAAGAACCAACGATCGCGGCTGACTTCTATGTCGCTGGTTGAAACCCTTAGCCAAGGATATTGGTCAAGTCTTCGACCGTCACATTGCCGCCGGAGATGATAAGCAGCACCCTCTTACCAGAAACTGGGATCCGACCCTTGAGAAGAGCAGCAAGTGGAACGGCCGAGGTTGGTTCGACAATGAGCTTCAAGATCCGGAGGGAATAATTGAGCGCCTCAATAACATCTTCTTCTCCGACCACTCCGACGCCATCAAGGTATCGAGAAAAAACTTTCCAAGGTTCATTACCGATAGCTGTTTTACGCATCGCGTCGACAAAAGTCTCAGGAGGAGGAATGGTGACAATTTTTCCCTCACGCAAGCTACGAGCTGCGGCATCAGTCTGAGTAGTTTCGGCTCCGTAAACCAAAACATCATCAGTGGCCAGCTCCTTGGCAGTTACAGCGTTGCCGGCAAGCAAGCCGCCGCCGCCGATAGGAGCAATAAGAATGTCGAATGTTCGACCAGCGTTGATGACCTCCAACGTCGAAGTACCTTGTCCCGCTATCACGCTTGGATCATCGAACGGTGGAACCAACACGGCACCTTCTGCAATTGCATACTCTTCGGCCATCGATACCCGATCCTCAACATGGCGATCATAAGAAATCAGAGTGGCCCCTCGCTCCTCTAGCGCCATTCTCTTGTAGTTGCTGATGTCCTTTGGAATAAACACGGTGCAGGGAAGGTCGAACATCTCGCCAGCAATTGCAACAGCATTTCCGTGATTTCCTGACGAATAAGCGACAACACGCCGTGGACGTTCTTCTTCAAGGGAGAGCCGAATCCGATTGTACGCGCCGCGGAACTTGAAAGCTCCACCCTTTTGCATAGAATCGAGCTTCAGCATTACTTCTGCTGCTCCAATCTCAGCGGCAAGGTCGACACACGAAATCAGTGGAGTGAACGGAACAACGCGAGCCAGAGCGTCTGCTGCAGCTTGAACATCGGCACCAGTGATCAATGGTCCGTTCCTCACAAGCAAAAGACTAAATCAGATCAGTCCATTCCCGCACTCAATGAAAATGAGATCACTCCTGTCATGCTTCGCTACAAGGACCGTGGTACCGGTAAACGGTCCTCTAGTGATAACTCAAATAATGCCAAAGCAAAGCTGAACTCGCAGCCACATGGAAGCTGCATAAAGAACAGCAAATCAATAGGGTCGCGCACCTTGCGATCGCACTCGGATTACTCAGCGAGGAGACGTTTGGGATTCTCTACCATGATGGTGTTCCATTGTTCGTCGACAAGACCCAGATCGCGTTCGAGTATGTCCCGCCCGTAAGAGGCAAGCCAGTCATATCCGCTACCACCGTTGGCAAAGAGATCCTTTTTGTAACAAACGTCGTGTGACAATACGACCTGTTCGATATGGCCTCTATCAACGAGTGTCCTTAGATGGCTCAACAGTCGATTTCGATGAAATTCACTCATAGCAGGAAGATCACCCATCCTGTCGAAAGAAACTGATGCCCCACGGCGAGCGATTGCCTCGTGATACTCGGTCCTGGGAAAAAGGCCGGAGTGGGCCACAGTCACACGTCGCAAATCAACACCTTCCTGCTCAAGAACATCGAGCTGTTCCAAACCACCTATACCTGCTGTGGAGTGGGTGGTAAGGCCAAGACCAGTCTTAACTTGAGCTCTGGCCGAAGCCCGGAGCACTCGCTCCTCGATTGCCGATAACCAGTTATAGCGAGCTCCGATTTCACCGATATGACCAGCTCGTACGCTCGTACCATCGATACCTACCTCAATCTCGTTGATGATTTCCTCTGCTAAATCGTTGGTCGCCATCTTCCACAATCTCTTGGGGTAATAGCTCTCGTGATACCACCCGGCACCGAGCACAATGTTGATACCGCTGGTCTCTGAAGCACATCGCATCGCCTCGGCATGCGCAACGTGGTTCAAATCTTCGTCGTAAAGCAGATGCTTATCGTGTCCGCGAAGCCCACCAGATGTGAGATCGACAAGCGTGCTCCCGCCGGAGGCAGCAAATCGGTGCAACTCGACGTCTGCCAGCTCCATATCATTAAGGATATTGTCAAAGATCCACGCGTCACGCATCAGATCCAGAAATACGTGTTCGTGCATGAGGGTAAACCCAAGATCATTGACATCGATCGGGCCGGTTACCGTCATTACCGTTTTTGCCACGAAATCCTCTCCATCGTTTGGCACTGAGTGACTGTTCTTCAGTCGTAGAATCGATACACCGCCTGAAGGGCACAAGCCGGCTTCTTCTCATCTTCGATCTCGACGAGCAGATCAGAGGTGACCTGAAAACCGCCTTCAACCGAATCAACTTTGGACAGTGTTCCAGTCAATCGAATCCGCGATCCCACACGTACCGGAGCCGGAAAACGGACCTTATTGAGTCCGTAGTTAATCGTCATCGAAGTTCTCTCAACAGTAACTAGCTCTGACCAAAGAGAAACCACAAGGGAAAGAGTCATATAGCCATGAGCAATCGTCGTTCCAAACGGCCCCTTCTTGGCTCGATCAGCGTCGACGTGAATCCATTGGTGGTCTCTTGTAGCGTCCGCGAATAAGTCGATGTCGTCCTGCCGGATCTCGATCCATGAACTTGGGCCAAGATTGGTGCCGGCTAGAGGAAGTAAACCCGCCGGAGTCTGCACGTTGATCACTACTGCCGCTTCTCCATATCGAAGAACCGAATCATGCCTCAGAAGAACAACCGATGCAATGTCGACCGCGTTTAAAGCTGGAGATAGCTGCCTCTCAGTGCGAAAAGGCAATCAAATAAACACGTTTCTATCTGATTTTGCGGCACAGTCGGGAAAAACTAAGAAGTCATTGTCGAAAAATAGATCCAATGCTCAATCGTGCGCAGTTGTATTCGTGGAAGTGATGCGATAACGATAAATGTTGGCTCGAGCCCGCAACTCTATCGAACGGTATCCGTTATGAGAACAAGCGGACAACCTCGCGTTGGGTGCTCGGCGACAGTCATGGTCTGGCCATAAACGTCACTGAGTAGGCCCGCGCGCAGGACTTCACCAGGAGACCCTTCGTCTTCCACGATCGATTCGTTCATCAGCACAATCCGATCCGCATAGAATGCCGCAGCGTTTAGATCGTGCAGAACAGCAATGACACATGCACCTTCTGCAGCAAGCTGCCTCATCTCTCTTAACACTCGCTCCTGGTGCGCTACGTCCAATGCTGTGGTCGGTTCGTCCAGGAGTACAAGTGGTGCAGCCTGGGCAAAAACACGTGCCATGACGACCCGGGTTTGTTCCCCCCCACTCAAGGTTGCGAATGTGCGTCCGGCAAGATGCAAGGTGTCAGTTCGGCCCATGGCAGACCGAATAGCAGCACGTTCCGAATCACGCGAAGCATTCTCATCATTTCGATGTGGATGTCGGCCCATCTTGACTACTGCTAGAGCCGTAAACGGAATGTCCCTGATCCCTCCTTGACGCATCATGGATCGCACCTTTGCAAGTTCACGAGGAACTGCAGAACAGACATCAACCTTGTTGACTGTAATGCTCCCCGCATCTGGCAGTAAGTCACCAGCAAGAAGACGCAATAACGTCGTCTTTCCGGCACCGTTCGGTCCAAGAATGGCGATCACTTCGCCGGGGCGGGCCACGAGATCAACATGTTCGACCAGCGTTATATCGCCAACCCGATATGTCACACCCTCTGCAATCAGGATCGGATCAGGCATCTTGACTGTCCTTACGTAATAGCAACCACAGAAAGACAGGTCCACCTATCACTGCTGTGACCAATCCCACGGGAATCTCAATAGGGGATAGAAGCGTGCGGGCAAGGAGATCTGCAAGCACCACGAAGACCCCGCCACCAATCATCGATGCGAACAGCAGATATCGGTGTTTGGAGCCGACGATCGGTCGCATTAAGAACGGAACCAGGAGTCCGACAAAAACGACAACGCCGCTGAGACCAACTGTCACGCCGACCGCAGCGCCGCATCCGATGAGAACAACCGTAGTTACGAGATTCGTATCAACACCGAGATGGCGAGCCTCGATCTCACCCAGACTGAGAAGATCAAGGTTACGAGCTGACGCGAGAAGGCCTCCGATCGCGACGGCAAGAACCACTGATGCCGTGCCTAACGCGAGCCAAGTCGCTCCCGACAGACTCCCCAGAAGCCAGAATTCTATTGGTGGAACGACGGATCGGTCAGCTCCGAACACTACAAAGCCGACAAATGCGCTCAGCATGGCCCCAAGAGCCACACCCAACAGGACAATTCTCGTCGGATCGATCGTACTTCGGCGTACGAGTCCTCGTAGTACGAAAGATGTAGCAATGCCAGCAACGAAACCACCGGCAATCGCCCCACGAATACCCCCAGCAATAGCTCCTAAGGCAGCTCCAATGGAAGCTCCAGGGCCTATACCGAGGAGATGCGGGTCAGCAAGTTCATTTCTGAGTAGGCCTTGGAGAACTGCACCAACCAGACCGAGCGTTGCACCTACGAGAAACCCAAGTAGGACTCGTGGCACTCGAATGCCCCACACCACAGCATCCGCTTGCACCGACGCTTCGCCAAAACCGACTTTGGCTAATAGAACGGAGACCACATCAGAGATCGATATGTCCACCGCGCCAATCGCGAGTGAAATAAAGATGGAGCCAAGAGAGAAGACAGTGGCAAGAGGCCAAAACCATGCTCTGCGACTGAAATGCGGATCGGCAGCTTTGAGCCAGGATTCGTCTTTCAATTGGCAAGGTCCGGATAGAGATCATCGATGAACTCGCTCAGAGCCATGCCAACGCGGGGACCGAGGTTGATGAAATATGCCTCTCCATAAGCGAGGAACGCTCGGTTCTGACCCGCTGGCGTTTCGGCAATCCCCGGGATCTCTAGAAGAGTATCGACACCCCCAAGTCCTTCGAGTCCTGACTTCGATAGAACAATCACATCGGGCATGGCCGCAATAAGCGCCTCAGGTGTAAGAGTTATGGCTCCCTCTCCAAGTGCTGCACCAACATCGATCGCTCCCGCACCTTCGATCATGGCTTGAGTTGGAAGACCCTTTCCGAAGAGAAAAAGAACTGACGGGCCGCGAACGTAGAGATAAGCGACGCGATACTTCTCCGAGGCTTGTGCTGCTCGGTTCTGTGCCTCAGCGATTTCGGACATAACTCGTTGTGACAGTTCCTCCCCTGCTTCGATCACTCCGAGCACTCCAGCGACCTGCATGATCTTTTCCTCAACACCTGCAAGCGAATTCTGATACTTAAAGATGACGACAGGAACTCCCGCGTTCCGTAGTTGTTCAATAGTCTCGATCGGCTGGATCGACTCGTCACCGAGTACGAGAGTCGGCTCGTAGCGGAGTACCGATTCGGCGGCCAGTGCCTGACCGAATCCGACGCTGCGACCGGATGTTTTGAGATCGTTTGCCGCAGGAGGGTACGTAGTGGTTATGTCCACGGCGACCACTCTGTCGCCGAGCCCAAGTTCAAAGATAATTTCGGTGATATCTCCGGTAAGAGACACGATCCTTGATGTGTCCGTCACCGTCGTTACGACGCCGTCAGCTCCGAGGAATATTCCTTCCTCCAAAAGCGTAGAAGTTGTCGTATCAGCGACCACGCTCGACGAGGTCGGCTTTGTTGGTTCCAACGCTGTGTTATCCGAAGCGCATGCGGTTACTACGAACGCTATACCGATCACGAGAGTAACCAATCGATACTGAGTGGAACATCTAGACGCCACAGCTCTACCCGGATCTAGCAGCAACTACGCGCTGGTGAAAAGACAACCGCATTAACTCCTTCATCCCCGATAACTCGAAAGCCTATCGAGACGAGAAAATAACCAACCAACTTGTTGATGTACGGTACATCAACAAGTAATGCTGGTACGCAACATTTCAGCAGAAGGCGAGAAACAGTTCATCAGGGACAGCCAACCCGAGCCAATTCCATCACCTCACAGAAGAACTCTCTACTTATCTGCCACTCGCCGTCGATCAAAACAGCCTCACCCGCGAGATCTGCATAGGTAACGTTCCCCCCAAACAAGAACGAGTAGGTGACCTGAGCGTTATCTCCATTGATTTCGACGCTATCCGCCTGAAGGGTGATACCGCCCATACTGGCGCCTACGGCTGCGTACTGCTCGATGGTACCTTGTAGACCACTCGAGTCCGTGATAAACGGCGCCTTCTCGTCATATCCACTCGCACTGTCAAAGACAACGACATACATCTCAGTAATCGCGGCAACATCAGGATCAACATCTGATGTTTCGACCTCGCTGGATACCTCTGCAGTCGTGGTTGTAACCGCTTGCGTGGTGGTAACCGCTTGCGTGGTGGTAACCGCTTGCGTGGTGGTAACCGCTTGCGTGGTTGTAACCGCTTGCGTGGTGGTAACCGCTTGCGTGGTCGTCGAGACGGCTTCCTCCGAAGTACCACAAGCCACAGCTAAGACAGCAGAACAAGCTATCCACGCAACTGACCTTCTCATTTGCAACTCCAATCCTTGAGTTTCCTTAAAAGCAAAACAGCGTGAGTTTTAACAGTCTTGCTCTCTGACAGCATGTCGGGTAACCACTAAAGAATTGAAGAGACCTCCAGCTGAACGAAAAAATCCTCATCCATCAGCTAAGGGCCCATATCTAGCACTGTCCATAGCTGAAAGAACTCGCCCCAAAGCGGTACACGTACATCTTGATAACCAGTGACTCTCGATGAAGTACGTGGTCAAGCTCGCGCGGACTCAATCTGAACTAAAGGCTATTGGGTTGACTAGCAATAGCTGGAATGTCGTGCGAGATGAGCAATGCTGGTGGCACGCCCGGAGGGACTCGAACCCCCAACCTTCTGATCCGTAGTCAGACGCTCTATCCAAATTGAGCTACGGGCGCTCGCATAGCGAAAACGCTTACAGAACGTAAGGGTACTCTTGACCAGACGGGTAGAAAAGTGTTGCAGTCAAGTGATCAAGTAGTCCTGAAACAGTGAACTAACTACCGCGGAGGGAGAGGGATTCGAACCCTCGAGGCAGCTCACACCGCCTACACGCTTTCCAGGCGTGCGCACTAGGCCAGACTATGCGATCCCTCCTAGGGTCAGGGATTGTAGGAGGCAACGTTGTCTACTGATTTGAAATTGATTTGGGAACAAGCAATGCGCGCGGCTCTCGCGGAGGCGAGAAAAGCAGCTGTCTCAGGTGATGTACCGGTAGGTTCTGTTCTGCTCAATCAGAATAAAGAAGTCGTGGCTGCAGGGCACAACAGTCGCGAAGTCGGTAGCGACGCTACAGCACATGCCGAAATGATCGTTCTACGCAAGGCATCGCACCAAGCGGGTAATTGGCGCCTTACCGGATATACGTTGATAGTCACTCTCGAGCCTTGCGCAATGTGCGCCATGGCCGCAGTCTGGGCGAGAATCGACCGTATTGTCTACGGCACATCTGATGCCAAAGCCGGTGCCGTATGGTCTCTTTATAACATTCCGCAGGATCAGCGGTTGAACCATCAAATAAAGGTGACACACGGAGTACTTAAAAATGAATGTCGAAACATAATGTCTGAGTTCTTTCAGGGGAAGCGTGACTTCTAATCTGAGCTGCCATAGGAGGGATGGCCGAGCGGACGAAGGCGGCAGTCTCGAAAACTGTTGAACCGGTTTTCCGGTTCCGAGGGTTCGAATCCCTCTCCCTCCGCGGTCATTACCTAGAAGATCTGATGCTTTCAGTAGCGATACACGGCCTCTCGCTACTACCAGCCTCACAAAAATCAACGCCGTCAGACTTGTAGGGCTTTCCGAAACTACTACCAAGATCAGATACTGGAAATAATCGAGATACCAATCAATACCAAAATCCACAGCACAAGAAGTAACGACGCACCAACGATTACCCATGCAATAGACAGAGACAATGCCTTGAAGAAAAGCCATAGGCGGCCGATCTCATATTCATCGTCGCCGCCAACAATATCAGCGAGTTCTTTCTCTTCTGGTTGACCACAATCTGCCATCAGGAAGTCAAAGTAGCGAACAAGGTCCTCACGATCGAGACGTTACTGCCTGATAACCTTCGCTTCAGGGAGAGGTGGCCGAGTGGCCGAAGGCGCTCGCCTGCTAAGCGAGTAGGGGGTGTTGAGCCCCCTCGAGGGTTCAAATCCCTCCCTCTCCGCCGAACAATCCAGGCTCAACGCTGTCTTGAAAGATGATTGCATGACTGGCTTTTTTCATGCCTGCTTCGACTAGAACAATTCCGAAAACCACATAAGAGGGCTAGAAGAGAAAGGCTTGTCAGCGCTCTACCTCCTCAGATCTCATACGATGCGGCCAATGCGGCGGTAGGGTTCTTCTCGGAGGGATGGCCGAGCGGACGAAGGCGACAGTCTTGAAAACTGTTGAATCCCATGCGGGTTCCGAGGGTTCGAATCCCTCTCCCTCCGCGGTAGTTACGAAAATCTCAGACGGAAAGGCGATCAGCGACATCACGACCACCTTCTCAGTAGTCGATAATCGCTAAATCCTGATAGCCCTGACATTCAGACCTTCTCGCTCAGGTACGATGGCATTAACCGTGCTAAGCGGGGCGCTAGGGGTGCCCTGTACCCGAAATCCTCTTATGCGGGGCCTAATCCCCCGTCCGAGGATGAACGCCTTTCGGGCAGCACCGGGAAACGTCGACGATGAAGGCCGGGTCCTGCGCAGCGGGGCCCCGTGAACCGGGTCAGGTCCGGAAGGAAGCAGCCCTAAGCGAGCAGCCTCGGGTGCCGCAGGAGCGCCGGGCTGGAGTCGACGGCCCGGAACGCGCCGGCGGGCCGACATTCAAGGACGGGGTGCACGGCATCACAAGGGCTTCTCCAAAAGAACTCCATAGACAAAACCCATAGCACCCATTCGCCATACCCTCTCAAGAGAAAGAGGAGATCCGCGATATATCTCTTCCGGCGGCGGCAACTTATCCAGACTGCGATGCAGGTACCAATATGCCCGCGGCGCGGCGCACAGAATCCCGACAGTTGGGAGGACTATCGCAGTACCCATTCGATGTAGTGACCTTTGAAACAAAGATAGAGGCCGACTCAAATCAACGATGCCAACACGCCCTCCTGGCCGTAAAACACGAGCAATTTCATTCATTGTGTCCTGTATGGAAGTGAGATTTCGAAAAACATAGGCTGAGAAAACCGCATCAAAGCTTGCATCGCCAAACGGGAGAGTCTCTCCGATACCCGCGACGCGGTAGTGAGCACGATTAAGCGCGAGCATGCCCTGGGACGGATCTAGAGCGGTAATTCGACGTTGCCCAAATAGAGAATCAGCAGCTCCAGTGCCGGCGCCTAAGTCGAGAAGATCACCGTCTGGAAGACAATCGACAACCGCCTTTCGCCATACCTGGTCTCGTCCAAGCGATACGATTCGGTTAATTAAGTCATAGCGACGAGCAATTGGCGTGAAGATTCGATCCGCGTCAATTCGTTTCACAGCGTCTCCCTCAAGATGCTGTCGTTCATTCCTAACTCACGAAATCGAATCGAACCCGGCATAAGGACGTAGCACTTCCGGGACAGAGATGGTTCCGTCTCGCTGCTGGTGATTTTCAATAATGGCGGCAAGCCATCGTCCGATCGCAACAGCGGTGCCATTGAGCGTATGGACTAACCGATTACCGTCATCCGTCCTATAACGAATTTTTAGTCGCCGAGCTTGGAAGTCGGTCGTGTTCGAAGTGGAAGTGATCTCGCGATACCGTTCCTGACCCGGAAACCAAGCCTCGATATCGAACTTCTTAGCCGCTGATCCACCGAGATCGCCGACCGCTACGTTAACGACGCGATACGGGATGCCCAGCGCTTGTACAAGATCCTCTTCCCTCGCGAGAAGGAAATCGTGTTCTTCTTCCGAAATATCGGGATTGCAAAACGAGAACATTTCGATCTTATCAAATTGGTGAACTCTAAAAATGCCTCTCGTATCTTTCCCATGAGCGCCGGCTTCGCGACGAAAACAGGTTGAAAATCCAACATATCTGAGAGGTAACGCTTCGCCAGAAAGGATTTCGTTCATGTGCAGAGCTGCCAAAGACACTTCTGAGGTTCCAACTAGATAGAGATCGTCCTTCTCCACGGCGTAAACCTGCTGACGATCTGACGGAAAGAACCCGGTTCCGATCAACGCTTCTTCGCGTACCAATACTGGGGGAACAACTGGTTTAAAACCATGAGGCTCCAGCTGGTCAAACGCAAACTGAACCAGAGCAAACTCAAGCCGAGCCAGATCACCGAGAAGATACCCAAAGCGCGTACCCGAAACACGGGCGGCCCGTTCAATATCGAGCACTCCAAGATCTAGCCCTAGATCCAAATGGTCCTTGGTGCCTTTCGGCGCAGATGGGTCTCCCCATCGAGATACCTCTATCGAATCTTCTTCAGTCATCCCGTCGGCAGCAGACTCGGCAACGAGATTCGGAAGTGTGATCCAGATATCTTGAAACTTCTGATCGAGACGATCAGTTTCTGCCAAAGCAGCTTTGTAATCATCAGCCAGCTGACTGGCCTCGGCTATGGCGTCTTCACGAGCAGAGCCTTCAAGTCTGGATATCGAATTTCCCATTTCCTTTTGTCGCCTTCGCATATCCTCAGCACTCGTCCGAGCGCGTCGCCTCCGTTGATCAAGGTCCGTCAGAGTCTCAAGATCAATATCTATTCCTCGACGCTCGCAAGACGCGGCGATGATTTCGGGAGATTCGCGCAACAGAGAAATGTCGATCATCGGTCTCGATGCTACTCACCGAGTGCCTGATCGATAGCCGCTTCCTCCTCTGGCGACAGAGGCTCAACACCGTACCGATCCTTTACCTGCTTCGTGAAAAACCTCGTTTCGTTTCTCCCCACGAGCAAACTTAGAACAATGCCGTCCCCGTTTTGATCCAGCAAAGCAACCGACCGTGAGAGATCTCCTGCAATGTCCCCGAAGGCATCGTATGCGATAACGCCAGTTCGACTTATCGCTGTTGGAAGAACCGCTTCGACGGCGTCCAGCCGAGGCAACATCTCAGATATGGTCTGGTCGATACGCCCCATTTCATTGTCAATTTTTCGCAATAGGTCCAGCAAATCCCTGTTCTCCGGAAGAGAAGAAAGTTTTGCTCGTACATTCAAGAGTTGTGTTGAAAACCACAAAACGATGATCAGCGTGACCGCAACCACAGCAAGGATCAGATAGTTCATGGTTGATTCCTTATGAAGTCCATTTCCCAGACGTTGTTTTCGGATACTGCATCGTCTTGAAGCCCAGCGACAACGCGTAACTCGTATCCTGTGCCTGGCTGCAGGACGATATCAACGAAAGACGCCACCGTAGCCTCACCAGGCTTAAGAGCTGCTACAACTTGTCGGCGTTCCTCGACTTCCACGCCACCCACCTTGGACAAGAGCATGGTCACAGTAATGAACTCGGCAATGACATTTCCTTCGTTCGTTACGATGGCTTGGACTACAAAAGAATCCGAGTCCGGGACGACTGGAACCCCGCCATTAGGGCTCAAGGGTTCAGGTTCAGTGGTAACAACAATCGAAACATCTCTGTTCTCTTCGAACCGAAGCATCGACCTCAACAGATCCGCGACGAGTTCCGTTCTCCAAAGAGAATCGTGCTCTGATCCCACATAAGCCAGATCGGGATAGTCCGGAACTCGTAAATCATCATCGAGAGTCTCTACGACTTCAAGAAAACTTGCATAGGCACGATCTCCGACTCGAAGATTCGAAAACGATTTCTCCAACAGGGCATCTCCCTGTCGACTTTCTTTGTCTCCGTCAATTATTTCGAGAACAGCGTCATCAAGAACAGCCAGAGCCTCTTCCCATGCTGTAACAGCCACAACAAAAAATCCGTTCGCTTCCCCTACAGCCGGCGTTACCGTCGCTCCGCTAAGAGGCTGTTTAAGTTCCTGGAACTCAATCTCAAAGCCTTGAAGGCGATTAACGACATCAAAACGATCAAGATCTTCAAGATTCACAAGAAGATCTTTCAGCGAACTGGCGATAACAATCTGACCGTCAGCAATCTCCTTGGCAATGGCCAGATAGTTCGTTGAATCTCGACGTTCGGTTCGATATCGCGTCACAAGAGCGATTGTTCCAACCGTGGCAACCACTATCAGCAGTAACGCAGCAGCAAAACGGCGGCGAGAACGCCGTGGTACGGGTGCAGAAGAATACGACATGAGCGTGGGCGAGGAGGGACTTGAACCCTCACGAGTGTTACCTCACAGGAACCTGAATCCTGCGCGTCTGCCAATTCCGCCACTCGCCCTGAGGGATCGCGATAGTACCAGCCCTCTGATTTCGCGACCTTAGATTGAAGGACTTAAATAAAAAAGATCCGTAAAATCGGTTCACGTGAAAATTGCTCGTGAGCTCGAGCTCCGTCTCGAACGATTAGTTGACGGCCTATCTGCCACTCTGTTTCGAGGCTGCATGCATCCGGTAGATTTGGCTAACCGGTTGGTACGTTTCATAGATCTGAACGTCACCAATGGGAAAGCCGGGCCGGAAATCGCTAATCAGTACACGGTCCGCATGAATCCATCTGAAATTGAACCGTCCGTCGATCTTGTCAATTTGGAATCGGAGCTGGCATCTGCAGTCACAGAAACGGCAGTCACGCACGGATGGCGAATTGGCGGTCCGATCAAGATCAAACTAAGTCTTGACCCTAAGGTGGCAACGGGTGGTATCAGATGCACAACGAAAGTTGCTCCCGGTCAACTATCCGCTTGGTGTCAGTTGATCAACAGCCGATCGGGAATCGTGCACAATATCGGAGATAATCGCGTAATGATCGGCCGTGATATGGACGCAGATGTAAGAATCGACCACGCGAAGTTGTCGAGATGGCACTGCACTCTTTACCGATTAGAAGAAAAAGTGTGGCTTCGCGACGTCGGGTCGTCGAACGGAACCTCTATCAATAGCATTCGATTGGATCCACAACGCGAGGCGCGCCTACAGACAGGAGACATCATCTCATTCGGGCCGGCTACCTTCTCATTCAGGATGCTTTAGGACTCTTATGCCCGCGCTTTTCCTCAATTTACTGAAGATCATATTCCTGCTGTTGATCTACATCTTCCTTTGGCAAGTCGCGCGGTCGATGAGAAGCCATGTATCTCCAAATGCTCGTCGCTCAAACAAGACAGCCCGTGAAATAGCAGTAGTACGGTCGGAGACCCTCGCCGGAAGAAGGTTTTCGCTGGAACAACCCAAAGTAATAGGGCGAAGTTCGGACGCAGACATCATCATCGACGATTCCTATGCCTCTGAATTTCATTTACGCATCGGCTTCCAAGATGGCGAAGTGATTCTGAACGATCTGGGAAGCACCAACGGAACTTATTTGAACGGGCGGCGCGTTAGCGTACCAACGGCTATCTCAAGCAGTGATTCGATCCAGATCGGCAAAACTATCTTTGAGGTTCGATGAATTACACATGGGCAACCGCGTCGCATATTGGACATCTCCGCGATGGAAATGAAGATTCGGTCTCACCTGTAGATGACGGAACAGATACAGGACCAATATTAATTGCCGTCGCAGATGGTATGGGGGGACACGTTGCTGGTGAAGTAGCCAGCAGTCTAGCAATCCAAGCAGCAACGGATTCTGAGGTCGATATCGATACAGAGATCGGTCGACGAGTAGAGCTCGCGAACGAAGCAGTAATCAAAGCGGCGAATGCCGATACCGACCTCACCGGAATGGGAACTACGTTGACTATCGGCCTGTTCGAGACTGACGGCACTCTACAGATCGGCCATGTGGGAGACAGCCGCCTATACCTGTTGCGAAATAACAAACTTGTTCAAGTCACTCAGGACCATACGTGGGTTGCAGGCATGATTGCCGATGGCCGACTAACTGATGATGCCGCTAGGAAACATCCTCAACGACATTTGCTTACACGCGTGCTGGGAATGCCCTCAGTTGAAGCCGACAGCGAAGAAATAAACCTCGAAGAAGGAGATCGCATCCTTATTTGCAGCGACGGGTTAACGACCATGCTAGGCGATACCTCTGTCGAGAGCATTGCCGCTAATGCCAAAACACCGTCAGATGCTGCTTGGTCCCTAATCGAAGCTGCAAACGCGGCCGGGGGTTACGACAACACAACCGTGGCGGTGGTGGACGTCGCCTCATGACGCGAAGCGCTGAGGCGGCACTCCTCATCGCGACCGTTGTCGTCGCAGGAATGGGAGTTGCGCTAGTCAACTTCGCATCTGGCGGTGGACTTGACGCACAAGTTGCATTGACATTGTTGGTTTTCAGCATTGCCATCGGCGCAATACATATGGCCGTTCGACGCTGGGCTCCCCATGCCAACCCCTTCATCTTTCCTCTGGCGATGTTTCTAACAGCGATTGGTTTCATCGAAATCTACCGACTCGACTCTCGTCTCGTTTCAATACAACGCTGGTCTTTACTCGTTGGTGCTGCCGCTTCGGTCGCATTGCTGTATGCACTTAGAGATGACGGTGTAGCGCTACTTCGGAGATTCCGTTACCTCTTCCTTTTCGCTGCTGTCCTATTACTGCTTCTCCCGCTACTTCCATCTGGATGGCCGCTACACGGCATTGAGGTAAACGGCTCGCGTCTATGGGTCAAGTTAGAAATTGGGAATCGATATGCAAGCTTTCAGCCCGGAGAAGTAGCCAAGGTCTTATTAATTGTGTTCCTGGCCTCTTATCTCGCCGAACGGCATATAGCAATGGCCATCGTTCAACGTAAATTAGGACGACTCAGCATTCCAGAACCGCGCCAACTCGGCCCCGTTATCATCGCAGCAGGCGCCAGTTTCGTCATCCTCGTGTATCAGCGCGATCTCGGTGCCGCCTTACTACTTTTCACAATGTTCGTCGGCATGACCTACCTCGCCACTTCTCGAATGGTTTACCCCTTAGCGGGTTCCGTTCTAGGTCTTGCAGGCGGTTTGGCCGCTTATCGCTTTTTCGATCACGTGCAGGTGCGGTTTCACTCGTGGTTAAACCCCTGGGACGACTTTGCCGGATCAGGCTTTCAGATCATTCAAGGATTATTTGCGATAGGTAGTGGGAGCCTGACAGGGGCGGGACTTGGAAGTGGCCGTCCCGATCTCATCCCAGCAGCAGAAACAGATTTCATCTTCGCCGCCGTGGCCGAAGAACTTGGATTCGGCGGAGCAGTGGGGATAATCACAGCCTATGCCTTGCTTGCTGCTCTCGGATTCGGGATCGCACTACGGGCCCGAGAAGTATTCCTGAAGATCCTCGCAGCAGGACTCATCCTCGTCGTCACAATGCAAGCAATTCTTATTCTCGCCGGTATTTTGAGGCTGCTTCCAGTGACCGGAATAACCCTCCCTTTCATGTCCTACGGAGGGTCATCACTCGTAGCAAACATATTGCTCTTAACGCTATTGGCACGCGTATCGCATGAGGTACGACCATGAACGGACCAATCCGGCGTATCGCTCTATCCATCTTTGTGTTATTCGGTTTGTTGTTGTCTGCAGTCACCTATTTTCAAATCGTCGTAGGTCCTGACTATCGAGATAACCCTCGCAATCTCAGAGTGATCGCTGGAAAGGCCGGGAAGGAACGAGGAATAATCGTCACGATTGACGGAACAGTGATCGCTAGATCTGTCAGCAACCCTGACGATTCGCGAGTCTTTCGTAGATCGTATCCGGAAGAAAATCTGTACTCCCATGCTGTCGGCTATGCAACATTGCTCTTTGGAGAATCGGGACTTGAGGAAACCCAGGCAGATGTTCTTGTCTCAGACAGGGACTCCACTATCTCAGGAGTCATTCAGGCACTGCTCGGCAAGAACATCAGGCCCGAAGGAATCGTTCTCACCATAAATCATCGACTGCAGAAAGCAGCATACGAGGCGATTGATGGCCATACCGGAGCAATAGTTGCCATCGATCCAACAACAGGGGCCATTCTGGCTATGGTTTCAAAGCCCGACTTCAATCCAAATCTTCTGCTTGGAACATCCGCAGGTTCCTATGGTGACGAACTCGCTGCTCGGCCCGACCGCCCTCTTCTGAATCGCGCTATTCGGGAGGTTTACGCACCCGGCTCAACATTTAAGGTGATCACCGCGGCAGCGGCCCTTGAAAACGGCACCGTTGGTCCTGGTACTACATTCCCAAACCCGGTACATCTAAATTTACCTGGAACCTCCGCAACGATAAGAAATTTCGGGCGTAGCCGCTGTGGATCCGAAGCAACCATCAGTCTTAACGAAGCAATGTCCCTTTCGTGTAACACGACGTTCGGAATGATCGGATTAGAAATAGGCGCTGGCCAATTAACTGCTATGGCCAGTGCGTTTGGTTTCGGACTCAAAATCCCCTTTGACTTGACCACAGCAGAATCGTCTATTCCTACAATCGCTGCGTTCGAAAATGACCTACCCGCGGTAGCTCAGAGCGCTATTGGCCAAAGAGATGTCCGAGCAACACCTATCCAAATGGCTCTCGTCGCTGCAGCGGTGGCCAACGATGGTTGGATCATGTCGCCATACCTAACCGAAAAAATATTCGACTCATCCGGAGAAGTCACAAGACATACCACACCGATCGAATGGCGAAGGGCTGTGAGCCCATCGACAGCGGAAGCGCTAAGCGGATTCATGGAGTCGACAATCACCTCCGGTACTGGGAACCAGGCTGCAGTACCGGGAATCCGAATCGCCGGCAAGACCGGCACTGCAGAGGTACCTGGCGCCTCACCAAATGCGTGGTTCATTGGTTTCGGTCCTGTCCAAGCAACAACCGGAACAGCCAAAATAGCGATAGCAGTAATGATCGAAGACATCGAAAAAGGAGGAACCGGAGGCACCGTGGCAGCACCCATCGCGCGAGAAGTACTAGAGGCATTCTTCAGCGATTGACCGACGAACGATACGCCGAATGGGAACCGGAAAGAGGTCTGGACTCGTTCTACCGCGGTGATCAAGAACGATTCGGCGATGCCGCCGGTACCATTCAGTGCAGTGACCGATCTGCAGACCCTTTCAGAGCGTTACAAACTCGTAGGCCATCTCGCGCGAGGCGGGATGGGTGACGTCTATCGCGCCGAAGACCTGCTTCTTAATCGTCAAGTCGCTATCAAAGTTCTTCATCCCCAATTTGCTCGAGATGAAAAGTTCGTCGCTCGCTTCCGCAGGGAAGCGCAGGCGGCGGCAAATCTGAGCCACCCGAATATCGTTTCGATTTTCGACTGGGGTGAAGATACCGGAACGTATTACATGGTGATGGAACTCATAGAAGGCCAAACACTTCGAGACACCCACCGGTCTGAAGGTCCACTGCTTTCCCGTAGAGCCGCAGAGATTGCTGCCGATGTTGCAGCTGCACTGAGCGTTGCTCACCTCGCTGGAGTCTTCCATAGAGACGTAAAACCAGGCAACATCATGCTTACTGATGATGGAACTGTGAAAGTTACAGACTTCGGAATTGCAAGAGCTCTTGACGATTCGGAGGAACTCACTAAAACCGGAGCAGTGATCGGAACTGCCACTTACTTCAGCCCTGAACAAGCTCAGGGTGTTCCTGCAGATGAACGATCTGATGTTTACTCGTTGGGAGTGGTCCTCTACGAGCTGCTGAGTGGACAACCACCTTTCAGCGGAGAAAGTCCTGTTGCAGTTGCCTACCAGCATGTTTCAGAACCTCCAACACCAATCGCCACCCTGACCCCTGACGTACCTCCAGAACTGGAAGCAATCGTGGCAAAGGCCATGAACAAAGCACCTGCAGACCGGTACCAGACAGCTCAAGACATGCGCGCCGACCTTCTGTCCTATCTCCGAGGCGAGTTCGTAATCCAACCTGAATTTCTAACCGTCGGTGCACCCGGCACAGGATCTGACACTGTTACTGAATTAATGACACCTCCGGGCGTAGTTCATACTGGCCGCGTCGAGGTACAAGAACGACGGTCCAATCTCACCTACGTTCTGTCTATCGTGGGTCTCCTCGCAGCGCTCGCGGCCGGAATTGTGTTGCTCTCGAATCTTCTATCACCGAGCGAACAAGAAGTTGTCCCGATCACGGTTCCTGATCTGGTCGGTTTGGATGTCGATTTAGCCTTCGAGACTCTCCAAGATCTTGACCTCAAAGTACGCCAGAGAGATGAGACTTCTGACAATCTCCTGGCAGGCTTCGTGATCGCCACCGATCCCATCGCAGGAGAAACCCTCGAATCAGGTGACTTCGTGACGGTTGTCGTTTCCACCGGACGTCAAGAGTTCAATCTCCCCAACGTCGTAGGTGATACCGAGGAATCAGCTCGTTCACGAATAAAAGCGAACAGTTTCACGATCGGAAAGATCACTTACACAATGAGCGAAACCGTGGACGAAGGGATCGTGATTCGTCAAACTCCAGCGCCAGGCGCTACTGACCAAGGCACAATCGTTGACCTTGAAATTTCAACGGGCCCCTTTGCGCTCACTATGCCTCAGGTAGAAGGATTAGCCGCTGAAAGTGCACTGAGAACACTTGCCGATGCCACGTTCAACGATGCAGAAGTGATCCAAGAATTCTCTTCCGAGGTCTTGGAAGGATTTGTTATCAGAACAGATCCGGAAGGAGGACAGCTCGTTCCTCGAGGCAATAGCGTAGAAATCTATGTCTCGAAGGGACCAGAACCGTTTGCTTTACCCAGTCTGGTAGGAATGTTGCTCAGTGAAGCCAGGGCCAAGGTCGGTGAGTTGGGGCTCGTGCTTACCGTCGGCGAACCAACAGAAGTCACGAACGCTAGCGGCCTGAACGGATCTGTAGCAGAACAGAATCCGTCCGCTAACGCGAATGTCGTCATCGGAGATGAAGTGACCGTATCTATTGGCGAGCTCATCAGAGTGCCTATTCCCGACCTGACAGCTTTGACCCTCGAACAAGCCGAATCCGCCTTAGCGGCAAAGGGACTGCTGATGATCAACTCAGGATTTGTTCAGCCTGTTTCGGGATCCGGCTTAGAGGGACGAATAGCGGATCAGGATCCCAATGCCGACCTATTGATTGCTGATGGGTCAAGCGTACGGGTCTGGGTAGGTCTAGCCCAGATACCGGACGTCTTAGGTGTTCCGCTAGAAGAGGCAAAACTAGCGCTGAGCGCTATCGGTCTTGTCCCGATCGAAGTTGGTACGGTGAACACCGAGATCGAAGGTATCGACGGAACCGTTGCCGATCTAGATCCTGATGAATTGACCTGGTGGGAAGTTGGAACCGAAGTAAGCATCACTACCTATATCTTTGTTGCCCCAACAACGACAACGACTTCTGAACCGCCGAGTTCTTGACGGTGTCCTCAAGCTATGAATCCTCCCCTGTAAGCAAACGCAACGCGGCTCTTACGGATTGGTACTCGCGATCTGGCAAAACTTATCCGTGGCGCAAGACAATCGATCCGTATTCGACCTTGGTGTCGGAAGTGATGCTGCAACAGACCCCGGCAGCTCGGGTGGTCGCCTTCTACGAACGATTCGTATTGGAATTTCCAACGATCCAAGAACTCGCGTCCGCTCCACTATCGGCCGTACTCAGAGCATGGAACGGCCTCGGATACAACCGTAGAGCTCACAATCTGCACACCACGGCGGCTCTGATCTCAACTAATGGATGGCCTACCTCGACAAACAAACTAATGGAGCTACCAGGAATAGGTATATACACAGCACGTGCGTTGTCGTGCTTTGCTTTCGGACGCGATGAAGTTCCCATAGACACCAACTTGCGTAGAGTTCTGAGCCGTTGGCACGGCAAAGCCCTCACAGGAAAAACACTTCAGAAGATCGCAGAAATAGATAGCGACTCCTCAAAAATGGCGGACTGGACCCAAGCAGTAATGGACCTCGGCTCTTCCATCTGCACTGCACGAGCTCCTTCTTGTCAAAATTGCCCAGTCTCGCGGTGGTGCAAGGGACCCGGTACCTACGTCCCGCCACGGGTACAGACTCGTTTCGAGGGGTCTATTCGGCAACTTCGAGGAGCAATAATCCGTCGTCTAGTCACTGGAGATGCCAAGAAGCACGACCTGGTTAAATCATCAGGTTTTCCATCCGAAACGGTCTCCCTGGCGCTACAAGATCTCGTCCAAGAAGGCCTCGTAGAACGCGGTAGAGATAAATATCGGCTACCGGATTAACTTCATCACTCAGTGGATATCAAAAAGCATCGGTGGCAGGAGAAAGGAAATTGGCCAGCAAGTCCTGACCGGATGTCGTCATAACACTCTCGGGATGAAATTGAACACCAGTTATAGGGAGTTCACGATGGCGAATAGCCTGAATTACACCATCCTCGGAATGTGCGGATACTTCGAAAACATTCGGGAGCTCGAGGACCGCAAGCGAGTGGTAACGCGTTGCTAGAAAAGGATTTGGGAGGTCTTTGAACACTCCTTTGCCATCGTGAGTGATGGACGAAGTCTTCCCGTGACGAGGCTCGGGTGCCCGACCGACCATACCGCCAAAGGCGACAGCTACAGCCTGATGGCCCAGACACACACCGAGTGTTGGGACATGTGACCCAAGTTTTTCGACATATTCCACAGAGTATCCCGCATCTTCGGGGTGGCCCGGACCGGGAGAAATGACGAGCCGATCGGGAGACAGGTCTAGTGCATCCTCAGGTGTGAGAGCATCATTGCGCAGAACAATGGGGTCCGCTCCCAATTCGCCAAGATACTGAACAAGGTTGAACGTGAAAGAGTCATAGTTGTCTACAACAAGCACTTTCATCGAATTTTCCACCTTGATCAAATAGCCAATCTCCAGGTACCCACATTAAGTCAAATGGCGCACTCCGAATAGTTGACGGCCGGTATCTTCGCGATCACCTTGGCCGCGGAGACCCTCCTTCCAAGTATTTACAGTCACAGGCTAACGCTCGATTTCTGATAGCCGAACGGCTCAACAATGGAAACCGAGTAATAACTGGAAATTCGGGCTACTGTTTGCGCTATGCCGGTATCGAAAGGCCGAAAGAAAGCAAAGCGCCGGCCTGCCCCCCCATCCAAACCGAATCCGGTGAAAGCCAAAGGCCCATCGCCCCGTTGGTATGTGATTTTGATGGCTTCGTTGATGGGAGGCGGCCTCTTGCTCATCATCCTTAACTATATGGGCCTCGTACCCGGAGGCGACACCGACAACGTGTACCTCTTGATAGGACTAGGTGGAATAGGAACAGGATTCGCTATGACTCTTAACTATCACTGACTATCGGTGATAGTTACAGCTCTGTAGTTATCCCCGCCAAAATCCACATATGTGGATTGAGCGAAAAATCTTCCTAGTTGATCAAATTGCAGTCATTTCCTCGCGACAGTGCTTCGGAGCTACCGGCTCCTCGTCTTGTGCCCGAGTGACAGTGAGAAATAAACCACATACTTTGCATCGATAGTCCAACGAGACGTTGACAACAGTACCCGGATCGGGCTCAGGTGGAGGCGGCAAAGCTAGCGCCCGAACGATCCATAGCCCTACAGAAAAGATTCCTATTCCGATCGCGATGGCAATCAAGACCGCTGGCATCAAGCAGCTACACGCTCAACAATGGTGGCATTCGCCATGCCACCACCTTCACACATGGTCTGCAATCCATAACGCCCCCCCGAACGCTCCAGCTCATTAACCAAGGTCGCCATGAGTTTGGCTCCGGTAGCGCCGAGAGGATGCCCAAGAGCTATGGCTCCACCGTTTACATTAAGACGCTCGTAATTCACACCGGTCTCTCGAAGCCATGCCGCGATTACACTGCTAAAAGCTTCATTAACTTCAAAAAGATCGATATCGCTGATTGCAAGACCAGCTCTTGTCAACACCTTCTTGGTAGCTGGTATCGGACCTGTAAGCATCATCACTGGATCTACACCTGCAAGCGCAAATGTGTGAAAACGAGCACGAGGTTGTAGATCCAATTCTTTCGCCTTCTCCTCACTCATAATGAGCAATGCGGCAGCTCCATCGGTGATTTGCGATGAATTGCCCGCGGTGATCACACCATTGGTCTTGAAGGCCGGTTTTAAGCCCGAAAGTATCTCTGGAGTAGTGGAAGGGCGAATTCCTTCGTCTCTAGACATGAGCTCAATGGAACCATCATCATTCTTCACCTCAATCGGAATTATTTCGTTGTCGAATCGACCTTCCTCAGTGGCGAGAGTTGCTCTCATATGCGACTCATAGGCGAGATGATCTAATTCTTCACGAGAGATATCCCATTCTTCGGCGATCAATTCTGCTGAGATCCCTTGCGGCACCAAACCGTCTTCATATCGATCGATCATTCGATCTCCAAAAGGCTTCCCGGGTCCTTGCTGCATAGCAATACCCATGGGAACTCTGGTCATAGATTCAACCCCGGCAGCAATGACAACGTCATAAGCGCCGGCCATAACCCCCTGTGCTGCAAAATGCGCTGCTTGTTGGCCAGATCCGCATTGTCGATCAATAGATGTTGCTGGAACTGACTCGGGGAATCCTGCTGCGAGAACAGCATTGCGACCAACGTTCGCGGATTGTTCTCCCGTTTGAGTAACACACCCTGCGATCACATCATCAATAATCTCGGGAGCGAGATTATTTCGCTCAATGACAGCTTTCAGAACTTCTGCCAATAGATCCACCGCGTGCCAATCCTTGAGCTGTCCCCTCAGCTTCCCTCCCGGTGTCCTCACCGCGTCAACAATCACGGCCTTTCTCATGCTGAGCTCCTTTTTGATTATTTGTGGAGACGATCGGATTTGAACCGACGACCCCCTGGTTGCAAACCAGGTGCTCTGCCAGGCTGAGCTACGTCCCCGAACTATGCAATTGTACCGGCAGCGTTCTGTGGGATCAGCAAGATTGTGAAATGTTCGATTAACCCCTCGCAACAAGAAAATGAACGATAAAACGATTACTGACTACATTTGAAGTACTAATTGCTAGAGCTCTTCTTACGCTGTCCAGTTACACGAGTTTCAGCATCATGAGGCAAAGGTTGAACTCCTCTCAGCGCTCGATACGCAATGCCCGAAGCAAAAATGGCCACCACACCAGACGCTAAAGCCGTGACCCGAAGTCCCTGAACAAATGCGTCTTGCGCAATACGAAGTAGAGGTTCAGCGATATCGGGACTCAACCCTGCAAACGCTTCAACGGCTCCGCCAAGCGTATCCTTCATCGATATCACAATGCTCTCAGCAGTCTCTTCGGGAACAGCAGAGCTGATCTCAGATCGATAAACCGCAATTCCGATACTTCCCAAGACAGCCAGTCCCAGCGATGCACCAAGTTCTGTAGCAGTTTCGGCAACTCCAGATGCAACCCCCGCTTTATTCGAAGGAGCACTAGCCACAATCCACTCGGTCGTGAAGTTGAAAACAGGGCACATTGAAAGTGTGATTAAGACCGATGCAGGAATTACCACCGATAATTGCCCCCACAAATCCACCCTGGTCAGCAACAGAAGTCCGGCTGTCCCCAAGGCCATGCAAAATGAGATCAAGATTGATGGGCGAAATCGGTGGACAAATCGGGATGCGACGAGCGTGCCAATCGTGTAGGTCAACGCGGACGGAAGCGACCAAAGACCTGCCTCAAAGGGAGATAGACCTATCACTAATTGCAAATACTGCGCCACGAAAAGGAAATAACCAACGACGACAAAGACCGAAGCAATGTTTGCTAAGAGCGCTCCAGCAATACCTGGAAGAACGAAAAGTTGGAGATCGATAAGTGGTTCCTGCAGCCGACGTTGACGGCGAATAAAAACAGCTCCCAATAAAAGACCCGCAGAAATCGCGAAACCTGACACAACTCCGAATCCATCTTGTGCAATCTCTTTGATGGCATAGATCATGAGAATCACCGCAGTGAATATTTGGAATGCGCCCATCAGGTCAAAATTCTTGGCATTTGGGTTCTGATACTCCGGAAGTGTCCGAGGTCCAAGAAATAGGAGTAAAGCCATGATCGGGACAGCAATTAAGAAAACGGAACCCCACCAGTAATACTCAATCAAAAACCCACCGATCATTGGGCCGGCAGCGCTCCCCGCTGAAAAAGCCGCGAGCCAACATCCAATAGCAAGTGCTCGTTTTTTTTTGTCTCGGAACATGACGAAAAGAAGGGAAAGTGTCGACGGGGCAATAGTCGCTCCCGCTAAACCCATCAACGCTCTCGCGGCAATCAGCGAGGGAACATTGGGAGAGAACGCGGCCAGAATGGACACGACGGCAAACAAGCCGGCCCCAACCATCAGCAATCGCCGGCGTCCGATGCGGTCGCCGAGCGTCCCCATCGTGATTAATGACCCAGCTACCACGAAACCGTAGATGTCAATTATCCATAACAGTTCTGCGCTCGTAGGTCGGAGATCCCTGGTGAGACTAGGAATAGCGAGTTGAAGTACCGTGAGGTCCATTGAGTAGACAAAGACTCCCAGTGTTACCACGATGAGACCTACCCATTGAAAATGCTTTGGTCGGTCAGGAATCAGTTCTTGTATACAACTCATGGTGCTGGCTTTATCTACAAAATAATGTAAGCCCGTGATTTTTCACTTTGCTAATACTTAATCCGACGTACCGGACAAGTCACAACTATCACTGACCTGGCTTCCTTGTTAGTGATAACAATGCCGCGACCGCACTCTGATAATGCAATTCTCGTGCTACAACGAGAACAACTCGATTCAAAAAGTACGGGTATCTGCAGATTCCCTGGCTTCTACCAAGAGGATTGTACGCAGTGCCTTATGGAATCACCGGCGTTACGCTAATTGTCAGTAAACCCAAAGTAACCTAAAAGGCGATTCAGGCAACAGAAAGAAGGGCCCATAGCTCAGCCTGGTTAGAGCGCATCCCTGATAAGGATGAGGTCCCTGGTTCAAATCCAGGTGGGCCCACTTCTTTGCCCACAAGAGAAGACGCCGCTTACAGCATAAAAAAGGAATCTCTCGGATACGCTCTCAGCGCTTAAGTGTCTCCAGGGAACAAAATCGATTTCAAACTGTTGCGCGCCCTCACTTC
>CAJWGC010000002.1 GCA_913031525.1 uncultured Acidimicrobiia bacterium
TTTGAAAATGCGGTGGTGACTGTGACTCGTTCTGATGGCCTTGTTCTGGACTTCAACAAGATCGATTCAGCAGACAAAATAACGGTCTCTCGACTCCTGAATTTATATCCTGGAGCTCTAGGAATATCCGCCAATACTGGAGAGGGGATCGAAGAACTAAGAGCCGCGATCGTCTCAGCGCTCGGTCAACATACTGTCGATATCGAATTGCTCATCCGCTACGACCGCGGTGATGTGATAGCAACAGCACACCGTATAGGCGAGGTGCACTCTCAAAAACACGTAGAAGATGGCGTCATGCTCAAAGCCACCATCCCTGCTTCAGAGGTCTTTCACTTTGCTGAGTGGATCTCACCCGAAACGGACATCTCCTAATTAAACAAGTCCATCACGTCTCCATCGTCGTGATTCGTATCGGCGATATCGCGATTGGAGCGTCTCCGCTCAGCCACAACAGGACCCAGCACTGCAGATACGTAAACAATCTGAATCAACAGTGCAATCAAGCCAGCGCTGATTAATCCTATCTCTACGGAAAGAGACGGCAGTGATAGAAACCCGACGCTGGCACCTGGCACGATCGGAATCAATGCACCAACCACCCAGGAAAACTGGAAAAAAGTTTCAGAGGCGGTAAAAGTACGGCCGCGATCTGTTGCCGACATCGTCGCCTGCAATAGTCCATCAAAACCAAACTTTGCCGTTCCCCAAGCAAAGCCGGCCGCTGTCGAAAGGAAAGCAGCAGCAGCAAGGTTAAAGGCCTGAGCAGCGACAAAAGCAGCAGCTGCTTCAACCGCAAGTCCAACGATCAGCATGGGCTCCTCTGACACATACTTGTTCAAGACTGGCGTGGTCAGCGCGGCTAAGAAATATCCCGCCCCTGCAGCAACCAATAGCGCCCCAAAGTCGTACACACCGGCATCCGCATCTCTGAAAGTGAACGCAACGAGCAGCAAAAGAAAACCGTTGAGAAACCTCCCCCCCGCCGTAGCGAAACGCGCTAAACGAACAGACTGAGGTGGTTCGTGATAGCCAGTGGCCGAAAGATCCTCTGGATTTTCGCCACGAAACGTCCGCGGCGCAGCGACATCTAACGATGGTAATCCCGCAGCTGAAGCAGCGGCGTAAACCAAGGCAACGGCCACTACCAGAAGCGTGAACCAAGAGCCAACAGCCCAGATACAGAGAGCTCCAATCGGGGCTGCGACAGCGCTTCCGAATATTCCGATCTTCGCAATTTGTGCATTCGCTGAGATCAGATCAGTGGGGCTCGCCAGTACTACTGGCAGCAGACTCGAACGACTGATACCAAATAGTCTCGAGAGGACCAGCATAAAAAAAGCTAAAGGAAAGAGGGCAAAACTATCCAGCCAAATTGCCATCACCAGCGCAAGTAGCGCTCGCACGACAGTGCTGAAAACCATCCCGGCGCGGTAAGCGCCGGGAAAGCGGTCATAAAAAGATCCTAGGAACGGACCGATAACAGCGAAGGGCGCGAGAGTGATCAGGAGATACAGGGCAACATTATTACGCGCTTCGGTCGAGGGCACATCGAAAAACAATGTTCCCGCAAGCGCCATTGCAACCAACGTATCCGCTGCGGCAGCCCCCGCATGTGCCTGGGCAATTCTCCTGAACCCAGGACCCCGTGACATGAACATACCGCGAAGCTTCGCTCGCATCTGGCGACGAAATGAGGAGACGAAACGTCCAAATACGGGCCTTCTAGGAGAAGGCGAAAATGAAGCAGATTTGCGATTCATGCGCTCCAACGTAGCCGGCGATCTACCCTGGATGCATCACAACAGCCAAGGTCTGAGATGAGAGTAACGGTCATAGGTGCAGGTTCGTGGGGAACGACAATCGCTGGCATCCTGGGAAAGAAGAACCCTGTCACTTTGTGGGTACGCCGAGAAAAGCTAGCCAAGGCGATCGAACACAGCCGAGAGAACGCTGAGTACCTCCCAGGAATGGCGGTTCCAGAAACCGTGACAGTAACGACTGATCTCCGCGAAGCCGCCTCCAAAATGGAACTACTCGTGATGGGAGTACCTTCTCACCAATACCGATCCGTTCTAGAAAAAGCTGCTGACTACATACCCAATGATGTGCCAATCGTAAGTCTGGCTAAAGGAATCGAAGCTCGCACCTTGATGCGCATGACTGAGGTAACTATCGACATACTGCCGACTCACGATATAAATCGTATCGGCGTCCTCACCGGACCAAATCTGGCAGCTGAGATCGCTATAGGCCAACCAACTGCATCCGTGATCGCTATGCGCGACCTCGAGATAGCATCATCACTCCAGAACATTTTTATGACCCCTGCGCTCCGCGTGTATACAAATGAAGACGTCATAGGTTGCGAAGCTGCGGGCGCACTCAAGAACGTCATGGCAATAGCTGCCGGTATGGCTCAAGGTCTTGGGTTCGGCGACAACACCATGGCTACTCTGATAACGCGATCTCTCGCCGAACTAACTCGACTGGGAGTAGCCATGGGAGGGCGTCCACTCACGTTCTCTGGGCTCGCTGGCATAGGCGATCTCATAGCCACATGCACTAGCCAGAAAAGTCGCAATCGAACCGTCGGTTACAACCTAGGACAAGGAAAGAAACTCGAAGCAATACTTGTCGAAACGAAAGAAGTAGCTGAAGGTATCAATTCAACACGCGGCGTGTTAGACCTCGCCAAACAATATGAAATTGAGATGCCGATTGCAGAACAAGTCGGCCGAGTCCTCTATGAACGAGTTAGCCCGTCTGATGCTGTCGGCGTATTGATGGCGCGGGAAGCGAAGGCCGAAATGGAAGGCATCGACTGACACCGACAGCCACTCTCCTTCAACTCGATTTCCATGGACTCCGTATCTCTATAAAAACAAGGACACAGATGTGAGCATTCCTGAACTCGTGCCTGCACGTCGCCCACGAAAACAGAGAAAAATAGATCCGGGCCATAGAAGTCCGTTAAGACGTGGCCGCTACCAAACTAACGCGTATGGATTTCGTTACATCTCTACCGAATCAATCCAACCATGCAATCAGTAACGTTGCTCGGATCAGTCAGCAATTTCTTTTTTGCCAGTAAGCACTGTCGCCTGGGCAGCTCGACTGGAACGCAACACAAGCTCCATCAATTCCTCTACAAAATGCGGGTCAAGTCCGGCCCTTTCGGCCTCCTGCCTCACTTCAGCAATCAGCTCCTCTTCTCTAGCCCGAGCCCTAATCTTGAGACCTCGAGCAGCTTTAAGCCGACCTATCTCGAGCGAACTCTGCTGACGCATTGCCAAAAGGCGAACGATTTCCCGATCGATGCGATCGATCTCATCACGCAATAATGGAATACCCAAACTTTCCATAAGTTGCGCGAAGTCCTCTAAATCGATTTGCCCCCCGTTGCCGGCAAGCGCCTTTTCAGGATCAGGATGCACCGCGACGATCAATCCGTCAGCGCCGACACTCCGACCAGCCAGGGCTAAGGGCCGCATTATCTCTTCCCCACCGACGGCGGGAGCTGGATCGATCACAACGGGCAAATGGCTCATTTGTTGGACCACCGGAACTGCTGAAATATCGAGAGTATCTGACGTACGCGGATCGAATGTTCGACTGCCCCGTTCACATAAGACAACATTGTCGTTGTCCTGCGAAAGGATGTATTCAGCTGCCATCAACCATTCGTCGATCGTGGCCGCAGACCCTCGATGCAAAAGTACCGGGATGCCGGTCGCACCGGCTTCTGTCAACAGTGAGAAATTCTGCATGTTGTCAGGTCCGATCTCGAGCATATCAACGTGTCCAGCTACCTTCTCGGCCAATCCTGGTTCGAGCAGTTCCGTCACTGTCGGAAGCCCCGCTTCATGTCCAGCATGCTCTAACAGCCACAACCCCTCTTCTCCGAGCCCTGTGTAGCTATAAGGAGAAGTCTCAGCGCGATAAGTACCACTGCGTAACATTGACGCTCCACTCTCCACAATGGCGCTGCTAACAGACATGATCTGTTCCTCGCTTTCAACCGCAGTCGGACCGGCAATCACCGGATAGGAACCATCGCCAAATCGGACGTTTCCCACTGCTACAACCGTGGTTTCGGCATCGGTCTTACGGTGACTCTTCAGCACAGGTTTCTTCGGTTGACTAGGTGTCATGAGCATCTCCTTGGCTCTAGACAAGCCCCGGGATACAAAAACCCGGAGCTACTCCGGCTCCGGGTGGTGGTTTAGCAAGTAGGTACCTCTACCGCGCGACCCCCGACCGAGCCGGGAGCTCGGTAAAGGAATATGAAAACTCGTAGTAATACAGTTCCACAACCAGGACAATGTACAGGCCAATGACGGAGTTAGCAATGCCGCGAGCTAGAGGAAAAGCAACCATCAGAAACTGAACGTATGAAGAACCACTACGACTGCTCTCAGCCTTAGGAGTCCCAATATCAGAGAATCCGGATAGCAATCTGCCCAGCGCAGCATTCCCCGTCAACCGGATCGACAATCCTAACGATCCACTAGAAACTAAATTTTTCTGTAACCGCCTCTGAGGTGACTAAAGAAATGCTGATCAGAACACACACAGTTAAAGAACCGCTACCGGAACGTCCATAGCCACATAACGAGAGCTCCCACCCCACTCAGTGTGACAGCGATACTTAGTAAATCCCTCCAAGTATGAATATAAGACGAATCCGAATCAGGTCGGAATTGTTGCCAAACAATCGCCGCCATCGACACAACAAGAGCGGCAGTACCGAGCACGAGGACGAAAGTTTGAAGGGTTCCCACTTCTGTGAGGATACCGAACTACCAGGCGATCAAAAGAAGACGTCGACAGCCATCATTCCAAACAAGGTGGCTAAATAAATGTTGGATAAAAAAAAGAATCGCATGGCGTATGTCGGACGTCGTTGCAATCGATGGGCAGCAGCCAAAAATCCACCTCCCAAAGCGATCGCTGCAATCAGATAGACGCCACCGACGGCTCCTGTTGGATAAAGCAGGAGCGAAGCTCCAACAAGGGCCACGCTGTACCAACGAATGTGATCGAGCGTCGGTCGAACTCCCGCAACGACAGGAAGCATCGGCACATTGGCAGCTTGATAATCATCCTTGTAGCGAAGAGAAAGTGCCCAGAAATGCGGAGGTGTCCAAAGAAAAACAATTGCGAACATAACCCAGGCAGGAGCAGCAAGAGTTCCGGTCACCGCAGACCATCCAACCAGAGCAGGCACGGATCCGGCGGCCCCTCCAACGACAATATTCTGCGGTGTAGAGCGCTTTAAAAAGAGCGTATATACGAAAACATAGAACAGAAGTCCAAGTGTCGAAAGTGTGGCAGCTAGCAGATTGGTTGTTGCCCACAGCCAGACGAAACCCGCTGCCCCTAGCCCCACACCGAACACAAGAGCCGAACCAGGATCGATCCGACCAGCAGGAAGCGGCCGTGTCATAGTTCTCGTCATGACACGGTCGATCTTTCGGTCTGCAACACTGTTAATCGTATTGGCACCTGCCGCCGAAAGTGTCCCTCCAAGGAGCGTCGCTATCACCAGCCAGGTCCCAGGCCATCCCCCTTCAGCGACAATGGCAGCGGGGACAGTGATCACTAACAGAAGTTCGATGATCCGAGGCTTGGTGAGTCTGAAGTACACCGAGACAAGATCCCTCCATCCTGTTGGACGTGTGAATGCACCACTCACGTGTGGCTCAGATTGGTTCACGTGGCCGCCTCACTGAAACATCCTCGGCCAGGAAGAGGATCCATCGCTCCAGGGTCGAGACATCGAAACGCTAAATAAAGAAAGGACATCCACAGCACATCGGCCAAGAGAAGGTGCACAACTTGAGTTTCCAAAGGTGTCAAAAAGGCAATGTTGAGGATCCCAGAAACAAACTGAAAAACGATCGTCAGCAAAACGACAGTTCCTGCTCTGGCAATCAACGGAATTGTCATGGAAATATTGCGAACAAGCAAAAAAATAGCAACGCCGCCGACAATAGCAATCGCCGGATGAGCGATCCTCATCCTAACGAGAAAGGGCACCGTAGAACCGAACTCTTCACTGAGCTCTCCTAAGACAGAATCGAGCGGAAAAAGCGCGTCAGCGAGAGAATTAATCGCTCCAGAAACCGAGATGAGAAGGATGACGACTGCGACAATGAACAACTCGCGATCCGGCCTTCGCGACCAGGCCGGACGCGACACATTTCCTCCAAGAACAAAGTACACAACTAAGACTCCAGCGCCGATAAGGAAAAACGTATTGATCACGTGTAAAGCGTCTGCAATCACACGTCCGATCGACGCGTCCTCTCCAACCCAACCAAAAAGCACCAATGCAGCACCGATCGCCACCTCAAGGACAAGAGTTGCCCCAACCCAGACTGCACTCGCCCGAACGCGGTGACCCTTAGGAAAGACTCTGAAAGCCCCCACAATCAACGCGCAAATAACGCATGTGAGTAAAACCGTGAGCATACGATGGGTGAACTCGATTGCAGTGGCGGCGTCCTCCATCCCCGGCAGAAGAGAGCCGTCACAACGCGGCCAATTATCTCCACACCCTGCTCCGCTCTCCGTCGCCTGGACGATGTCGCCCGACAACACAGTCACCACTGTGATGATCAAGGACGTCCAAGCAAGGAATAGCAGAGCCCGTACCGGAAATGACATGGCGGCTATCACGATCGAGCAGGCTAATGGCTCGCGAGGCTCCTGAACCGCTGATCACTGATTTTCCCTAGCATGTGACATCGAGTCTCTCCTAGGGAATTATGAAAAAATTAATCACGCTGCTGACACTCGTTGCAATCGGAATCGCCATTATCAGTGTCATCCAGATTGAGAATGACGATCAATAACTTCACTTACCTCTAAAGGACAAGCGCGCTAACAACCTTTGATTACCACAATGGCTCAAGATTCTTGAAACTCGATTATGCGCTTCACGTACTCATCCGCGCGGTTCATGATCGACTCGTGCCGGCCCCCTTCAATATCAACGACAGACTCCCTAGGGAAAAACGATGCGAGATTTCGTTGCTCGCTCACGGGCATTAACTGGTCATTCGTTGTCACAAGAATCTTGACCGGCATCGCGAGCTCTCCAACCCACAGCCGCGAATCAAATCGGCTCATCGCATCGCCGGTGTAGTAATAGAGCGTGGGGTCTCTACGCATGAGCCCCTCCCACATCCAACGGGTGTATTCGGGATCTAAGGCATCCGAACGTCGCATGGCGAAGGTACTGATAGTTGAAAACTCCTTCTTGCTGATTCTCGTCATGGTTCTACCGAAAAAAATGGAGGCGCGGAATAATTTCGGACGTTTGATCGCAGGAGACGCTGCCGTGGCTGCCAACATCAGCCGCGAAACCAAATCGGGCCTGCGACGAGCTAACTCTTGGGCAACCATGCCACCCATCGAATAGCCGAAGACCAACGCATCCTTAACGTGTATGGCGTCGAGGACACCGGCCACATCGTCCGCTATATCGGCTACATCGTGCCGTTCCCTGATCCACTCAGATCTTCCGTGACCCCTATTGTCTGGAATTATCACTCGATACCGATCAGCTAGCTCCGGGATAACATTGAAATAAGTCATCTCTCCATCAAAACTCCACCCATGAAGCAGCACGATGGCGGGTGCGTGTAACGGGCCAACCTCCCTGACAAAGAATTCTCGATCCCCGACGAAAACCGTACGCCCAGCTATATGAAGAGGTCGAGTCTGTGGGGCTCTTGATCTGACAGAAAATTCCGGCCCCAACAGGCGCCATGCGAGCCAGCTGCCAAAAATCCAACTCGCCATACGCCGAAACAACATCACTTTGCCAGGTTAGAAGTTCTTGCACTCTCAGATAAAAAAGAGCGAAGGAGAAGAACTACCTTCCCAACTCGTCAACAGCAAACACGTATTCCTCTACAGGAAGCCCGCCGACCAAATGTTCATCAATAATTTGATCCATCACTGCGACCGTGACCCCGCGATACCACACCCCATCGGGATACACGACTGCGATCGGCCCGTACTCACAGATTCGTAAACAGTCAACCTTCGAACGCAACACAGGGCCTCCGTCGACAGACGTATCCGGGAGCGAGCTATCAAATTTGCCAGGAAGTTGCTTGGCCGGCGCAGAAGCCAAATTGAGTTCCTTAAGCCTGCGCTTGAGATGGCGCCAGACCTCGCGGCTCTCTTCATACTCGCTACACAAAGCATTTGTCTGCTCTGCGCATAGAAAGATATGCCTCCCCAGTCTTCCAATATCAAGAGCGGTAGACGCTGTCTCGAGGCGTTCTTTTCTGATTCTCGCGGCGTTGGGATCAAGCGGACTCACCCAACCACCTCAACGCATCCGCTCGGACCATGTTCGAAACTCTTCTCCACGAATTTCCCGATAGCAACCGCCTCAACGGATTCCTCGGCCATCGCTTGAAAAAGAGCACCCTCGAGAGGAGGATCGACGGCAATCAGCAGCCCTCCACTCGTTTGCGCATCAGCCAGAATCAACTCGTCTGGCTCCTCGAGATCAACAAGGGTTGAGAATCGCCGAGCCGACTCCAAATTTCTCCTGGTCCCGCTGGGCACGATTCCCGCGGTAACCAAATCACGGATACCCGGTAGCAGCGGTACGGCCGTAGCTTCTATCCGAGCGCTTAAACCTGCTCCCCGAATCATCTCGCCAAGGTGTCCAAGAAGCCCAAATCCGGTGACGTCTGTGGCAGCGTTGACTCCCACTCTTCGCATCGCCGCAGCGGCACCGACATTCAACTCGATCATGGAAGCAACGGAAGCATCTCGCTGCTCATCGGTTGCCTTCCCGAATTTGATAGCTGTGGAGATAATGCCGGTACCAATCGGCTTCGTCAACACAATTCGATCACCAGGACGCGCTCCAGAATTGGTCACAAGATCCTCGGGGTGTACCAGTCCGGTAATAGCCATGCCGTACTTGGGTTCGGGATCATCAACAGTATGGCCTCCAACCAGCGTGCATTCCGCTTGAGCCAGGATTGAAGCTCCTCCTTCGAGAACATCAGCGAGCAAGTCGAGTGGTAGAAGATCACGAGGCCATCCAACTATTTGGAGAGCCGTTAGGGGTTTCCCTCCCATGGCGTACACATCGCTTAGCGCATTGGCCGCAGCGATACGCCCCCAATCGAATGCCTCATTGACCACTGGAGTAAAAAAATCAACTGTCTGGACTAGAGAGAGGTCGTCCGATAAGCGATAGACACCAGCATCATCAGATCGTTCAATTCCAACCATCAAATCTTTGTGAGCGACCGGAGGCAAGGTATGTAGGTGACGCAACACATGTGCTAGCTCATCAGGGCCGAACTTGCATGCGCAACCGGCTCCGTGCGAAAACTCCATCAATGACTGCTTCACATAACCCTCTCTTGGGAGCAGATTGTATTGAAATCCGTAAGCATCATCCTCATATATCGAAATAAAGATCTCGGCGATAGGCTGAGTCTATGAAATTCCGACGTCGCAACACGAACATCGACATTGACTTGCTGTGGGATCTCGCCAAACGCAAACCTGACGAGGCCGAGGCATATCTTGATGCTCATCACGAGGAGTGGGAGCAGATCGCTCAGGAAATGCCTCAGGACGCCGCCGATATTCTCGAAGCACTTGACGAAGAAGACGCGGCCGATCTGCTGACTGATATCGATGAGATCGCATCAGCGGCTGACGTGCTCGACGAGATGCGCCCAGAGGCTGCGGCAGACCTAATAGAAGAACTCCCCGCAACAAGTGCTGCTCGCTTCATCGAACGCATGGAGACCGATCAGGCAGCTGATCTGATCGGGGCACTGGCAAGCGATCAACGCGACGCTGTAATCGAGGCGCTCACTGACAAGGCGACGTCGGCGGTAATGGAACTACTGGCCTATCCGGCAGACAGCGCTGGTGGCATGATGACAACGGAGATCGTCACACTGCCAATAGGAATCACTGCCGGCGACGCTGTTGAAATACTGCGCCGAATCCACGACCGTCTTGGATCAAACCTGTCTTATGTCTACGTAATCGATGATGAAGGACGACTTCTGGGAGTTGTGTCATTCCGCGACCTTTTCTTTTCGCATCCAGAATCCGGTTTGAAAGAAGTGATGATTACCGAAGCAGTAACAGTCACTCCCGAAACAGACCGAAAGATCGTCAGCGACCTCGTTCAAAAATATCGACTTCTTGCGCTGCCCGTCATAGACAAAGATGGGATTCTGGTCGGAATGGTCAGGTTTGAAGAAGCTATGGAAGCCGCAACCGCAGAGGCAGCTGAAGACATCGCCGTCAGCGTGGGAGCTGGCGCCGAGGAAAGTCTCTTCACTCCCATCTCCATATCAATTCGTCGCCGGCTCCCATGGATCACTTTCAATCTCTTAATCGGACTCCTCATCGCTCTCGTGATCGAGCCGTTCCGAGACACCATCAGACAATTGCCAGTACTCGCTGCTCTCATGCCGATGGTCGCGCTGCTAGGTGGCAATACTGGAGCGCAGAGCCTCGCTGTCGTCATCCGATCCATGGCGGTCGGCGACCTCCCCTCGGGTCGCGCCAGTCGTGCTATCAAAAGAGAGTTCTACGTAGGAGCAGCCAACGGAGTTGTTGTTGCCTCGATCGCCGCTGTCATAAGTGGAGCCGTCGCCAGAGACACTGTCGTGGGAATCGTCGTCTGCGTAGCTGTACTTATTAACCTTCTCGTCGCCGGACTGGCGGGCGCCGGAATTCCGATTTTATTGCGACGGATCGGTCTAGATCCTGCCTTGGCTTCGAATATATTCCTAACCATGATTACGGACATCGTTGGTTTCGGAGGATTCCTGCTGACCGCGTCGATTCTGCTCTAATCGATAACTTCAATCCTACGTGTCTTGGTCTGGCACTCCTCAGAGCATCTCTAATAGGAACACCCACCGATGGCGCTAATCAAGAATCCGCTACTTCTTCAGTCTCCCAATCCGCATAACTGAATCCCTCCATCCAACAATCTCCATGTACTTCTCGAAAACGACGTCGAGTCTCTTCGAAAATCGCTTCAGTGGGCGCGGTAGAGAGACCGTCACGAGCTATCTCGAGAACCGGACGCCAAGCTCGGACTCCGAGCACTACATCCACTCTGGTTCTCCAATCACCAGCATCTGAAGGAACAATCTTCGGTGGGTCAATCCAAAAATCTCGCATCTTTCTCGCCATCCTGAGACAGCGGCGCAGCTCTCGCATCAAGGATTTCGAAGGTTGAGACATCTCCGCAGTAATCTCAACTGCCCACCCTTCAAGGATTTCATCGGTCCAGTCCCTCGGGGTCATCACAACCCCCTCGTAAAGCTGATCGACACGGGATAACACAGCTAAATGGCCGCTCACCGCGCTTCAATCTCCTCGCTAACAAGGCGAAGGAAACCATCCGAAATTCGCTTTGTCACAGGGCCGGAAGTGAAACTCGTTTCACCGACATTTGTAATTGGCATCACGTTCCTAGCGGTAGACATGGCAAAAACCTCATTGGCTTGAAGAACCTTTGCTAAATCGAAATGGCCTTCAGAAATAGGTATCTCTTCACGACGGGCAATCTCCAGAACGGCTCCTTGCGTAATCGACTGAAGAATTCCGAGATCCGACGCAGGGGTCTCCAACACGCCATTTGCAATCCACGCTATCCCGAATGTCGGCCCCTCGAGCACATGGCCTGATTTTCCAAGCAGCAGAGCATCGTCATAGCCCTCTCGACGCGCAGCAAATGTCGCTGCGAGGTTCGGAGCGTAAGACAGTGTCTTGGCGCCGGTAAGCTCGGAGAGCATCCCATCGGAATGCCAGGGCGCATCAAGCGGTAGGACCTTCATCTCATCCACGACTGCCGGCAGTGGCTCAGCGAACACAACGACGCGAGAATGTCTACCCGGCTCCTCCGTGTCGATGCCACCGGTCACAATGACGCGAATCAAACAATCTCGCCCTGCGGTAGAACAATCGACGATCCAACTGTTGATGGCGTCTCGGGAAGGAAGGGATATCCCCAGCATTCGAGCACTGCCCTCGAGACGGTCAATGTGGTCCAAAGTCCGAAAGGTATGGCCACCGAATGAACGTAGAACTTCGAAGCAACCGTAGCCACGCAATAGCCCAATGTCTTTCATCGATATCGCAGCTTGCGATGTCGGAAACTTCTCTCCGTCAATAATGACAGGACCTAAGGGATCGATCCCAGACACTCACACACCCCCCCGGGTAATCGGAAGACGACGATCCTTCCCAAATGCTTTCTTCGTAATTTTCACTCCTAGCGCCGATTGGTTGCGCTTGTATTCGTTTCGATCCACCATCCTCACGATTTGCTGAACGGTTTTTTCATCAAAACCCTCCGCAGCAATATCGCCAGGATCAGCGTCGAGCTCAATGTACCGAAGAAGAATCTCATCAAGCACTTCGTAGGGCGGAAGAAAATCGGTATCAAGCTGATCTGGACGAAGCTCAGCAGACGGTGGCTTTTCAATAATCGTTCGGGGAATAACCTCGAAAGTATTGTTCCTCCATTCAGCGATCCGATAGACCCGAGTCTTCAGCACATCTTTTAGAACAGCAAACCCTCCCGCCATATCACCATATAACGTCGCATAGCCAACGGCCATCTCCGATTTATTACCAGTTGCTAGGACCAACCCACCGAATTTGTTTGAGATTGCCATCAACATTGCTCCTCTGATCCGAGCCTGCAGATTCTCCTCCGCCACCCCCTCTTCGTTACCAATGAATATTGGACTGAGTGTCTCTAGATAGTTAGAGAAAACATTGTCGATGTCCAGAACATCGAAATCGCAACCAAGACGACGAGCCAACTCGCGAGAATCATCGACTGACCCACGAGAGCTATATCGGGAAGGCATTGAGATGCCATGAACCACTTTGGGTCCAAGTGCATCAACAGCAAGTGTGCACGTCAGAGCTGAGTCGATGCCGCCTGAGAGTCCGACCACTGCCTCTCTGAATCCATTCTTGGTGAAATAATCTCGAAGTCCTGTCTCGAGAGCACGATAGACCTCTGCATCCTCAGACATCCTCGGCGCCAAAGAAGGCTCGCTCCGAAAGGGAATTTCCTCATTGGTTTTCGCAGGGCTGTCGGAAAGGTGAAGATCTATCACAAATCGTTCTTCTTCAAATTGCGCTGCCCGATAGACAAGAGATCCGGATTCGTCGAAGACCATAGAATCGCCATCAAATACAAGTTCATCCTGACCACCGACCATATTGAGGTAGACCACTGGCAGACCAGTACGTTGAGCGGCCCTGGCAAGCAATTCGGCTCGCTCGATACCCTTGCCAACGTGATAAGGAGAACCATTGATGTTGAGCAGGGCCTTTGCTCCCCGCGCTGCCTGTTCGACAGGTGGACCGTCCACCGACCAAATGTCTTCGCAAACAGAAACTCCGACAGGTACACCCGATACCTCCCATATTGCATCAGGTTTGTTTCCGGGAACGAAATAGCGCGCTTCATCGAAAACTCCGTAGTTCGGCAGCAAGGTCTTGTGGTAAGCACCCACAAATTCGCCCTCTCGAACAACTGCCGCTGCGTTGGATATCAAACGGCTCGACGCATCTGACGTCCGGTGTGAACGAGCACAATCGACGAAACCGAAAATAGTGGTCACTGTTTCTGAGGCTGCAGCGATCTCCTCCACAGCGGAGAGACCTCTTGCTACGAATCCTCGACGAAGTAACAAGTCTTCAGGGGGATACCCACAGAGCACCAGCTCTGGCAACAAGAGAACATCGACAGCTTCGCTCTCTGCCCATTCCATGGCATCGAGGATCAATCGCTTGTTAGCAGAGATATCGCCAACGGTGGGATTGATTTGGGCTCCCGCTACCCGGAGTGTGGCCATAGAAGAGAGGCTACCGGCCAAAGGCATTATGTCGCGATGTCCTGTGCGAGTTTCTTGAAGATGAACAACCTACAAAGATCTTTTCGGTAAGAAAATCGAAGGCTGTGGGTCGAGACAAACGACCCGAGTTCAGGGCTCGACAGGAAGCCCTTGTTGTTTGGCAGCAGCGCGTAGCGTCTCGGCCTCGCCAGGACGCACTGACAACGTCAACAAACCACCCCCCCCATAAGGAGCGTGCCGCAACTGAAGATCACGAACGTCTACGCCACTTCTCTCTAAAGCTCGTCCCACTCTCGCTAGCTCACCTGGCTGATCAGTAAGGGATATATTTACTACCGCTACTTGAGGTACTAATTCGGATCTGAGCTCCTTCCCTCTCGCTAACAGAGAGTGCAATTCAATCGCATTGCGGTCCTCGATCAAGGCGGTCACCTCAGCAAGACGTCTACGAAAATCTTCAGCCACGTTCACAATCTCGCGTCGGTTAGCTAAAAGTAGCTGAACCCAGGCAGCGGAATCAGAAGCGGCCACTCTGGTCAGATCGCGAAAGCTGCCGGAAACAAGATCCATCGCTCTCGGACAATCGTCCGCTGCGGCGAGCAATGTGGTCGCGAGAATCTGTGGAAGATGGCTTATCACGGCGACCGATTCATCGTGCTCACTAGCACTCATACGAATCGACCGGGCACCCAACAAAGCAACAACTTCTTCGATAGCATCAAGATCGAGAGCATCGGCACCGTCAGTAACAACAACCCAGGCAGCGCCGCGGAATAAAGCTGGAGAAGCAGCACTGGGGCCCGATTGTTCGCGACCGGCCATGGGGTGAGTTCCGACAAAACGCCGTGGCCTCGCCGATACAATGACCTCCTCCTTGACTCCAGATACATCCATCACCAAGCAAGAGGGATTGATCACAGAGGCCGTTTCCACAACAGCGTCTGGAGGACCTGCCAACACCAAAACCTCGATGCCGGACTGGATCACCTGCTCTAAATCTGCATAGGCCTCTGTTATCGCACCAAGCTCCAGAGCTTCATCGAGAGCTTCAGGCTTTGGATCCCACCCGGCTACTTCCCATCCGGCCGCGGCGAGCCCGTGTCCGATCGAAGCGCCGATCAGTCCGGTTCCTAGTATGCCAACGCGACGAATAGAGACGTTCTCGTTCAAAGTGAAAGTTGCATCAAAGCTGCTAAAGCCTTGACATCACTCATGAGATCAATGAACTCGCCAGGCAGAATTGCCTGCGCGCCGTCAACAAGGGCGTCCTCTGGAGAAGGATGAACGTCGACGATAAACCCATCAGCGCCAGATACGACCGAAATACGAGTGAGAGGTGCGACGAGGTGTCTATGGCCTCCAGAGTGGGATGGATCAACAATCACGGGTAAATGCGACAAAGACTTGACCACCGGTACAGCGGAGATGTCGAGTGTGTTTCGAGTCGCTGTCTCAAAAGTTCTGATACCCCGCTCACAGAGAATGACGTTGTGATTGCCTTCTTTGTAAATGTACTCAGCAGCATTGAGCCACTCCTCGATAGTCGCTGTAAAGCCGCGCTTGAGCATCACCGGTTTGGACTGTTTTCCTAGCTCGGACAGAAGGGTGAAATTGGCCATGTTCCGAGTTCCTACACGAATCAAGTCTGCGTAGCTCGCCACAAGATCAACATCTCGAGGATCGAGGACTTCGGCGATAAAAGGTATCCCAAATTCTTCCCTAGCCTCGGCAAGGAGCTGGAGTCCCTCTTCCCCGAGACCTTGGAAAGAGTACGGAGAGGTTCGAGGCTTGAAAGCATCACCCCTCAAAATCGTGGCTCCCGCGCCGACAACTGCCTCAGCAGCAGCGTACAACTGATCCTTATTTTCGACAGCACACGGACCGGCTATGACTGCAAAATGACCAGACCCCACGGGAACATCACCCACTGAAACAATCGTGTCGTCGGCCTGGAAGTCGCGACTGACAAACTTGAAAGGTTTAAGTACGGGAACAGCCCTCTCAACATTGGAAAACGCCTCCCACGGAAGCTGTTGGATCCTCTCGCGGTCGCCAACGGCTCCAATCACAGTACGAAACTGACCTTTGGATACGTGAGCTTCTGCGCCTATATCACGCAACCGCTCTACTACGTGTTCGATATCAGACGCATCGGCGCTTTGGCGCATCACAATTATCAAGGACTCATCCCCTTTAGTGCTGGTCGACATTTCTGCTCGACTCGCAATCGGAGCAGGTCATGCTAGATCTCTCGCATCTTGGCAAGCACTCTGATACGCCGCAACCTCAATACTTAACGATAGGTTCAAGAGTCTTGGCATATTCAACCCAACGCTCGACCATCGTCTCGGTGGGAAGGCGCCGAACAAAATTCTTCATGTGATTAACTTCGATCATCGCGCTCAAGAGATTACGCGAATTGCGACGTCTGAGCTCCTTAATGGTGTCGACGCCTACAGCTTCGAGAAGATCCGAGTACTCCTCACCTACACCTTTAACCCGCATCAAGTCAGCCCGCTTGACCCATTCGAGGATGCTTTGTTCCGAAAGGGAAGTTCTCGCAGAAAGTTCGCGCCGGTCGCGCCGAGTTGCTGCATTTTTCAAAAGAGATTCGGTAGTGCGAACACGGGCCTTCCGCAAAAGCGTTGCTTGCTTGTGCCCAAGCCCTTCGATCGTATCGATCGTCGCCATCGGTTTACCTTTCTGAGCAATCCTTGCAGTCACCCTAAGCATCCAGACAGCCTGCAAAAGATCGGAAAATACAGTACCTCGAGCATACCCATCATTGGCGCGCAACCGCTAAATCAGCGGGGAGACTCCGCCGCGGTGAGCAGATCCGTAGGCGTCTCGACTTTCACAGGTGATGAATGCTCGAAACGAATCTCCTCCGCCCAATCGGGATGTGCAGCGATAAGATCGAGAAGATCAAGGTTCTCTTCGAAACTCATGAGTCTGGGCCATAGAGATCGATCGACAGCAATCGGGCTACCACGGGTGTTCCGGTACTTCGGCACCGTAATCGGCTTCATCGCCGATCTCGAAGCTTCTGCTAGTGAGATAACAGTTTCTGGTGCCACTCCAGGGCGTTCTACCTCCATGATGATTGCAGTTTCAATCTCGTCCGATCTCCACATGGTGTCGAGACCCGCCCTCAAAGAAGAAGCTGATCCCTCTTGATAATCGTCGTTGATAACGATGACTACATCATCCAGGTCAACCAGCGAGATCACTTCTTGAGCTCGCGGCCCGACCACAATGACAATCACGTCAGCTCCACCGACTCGGGCTACTTCAACCAGGTGCTCTAAAACAGTTTTATCCCGCCACAAACCAAGAGCTATAGCACCTCCGAAGCCCGACCCGGTAGCAGTAGCAAGAACCAAGGAACCCGTACTCTGCATCTCTCATCCTCCATTCCCTGAGAGAAGACCACGGTAATCAAAGTAAGACCATCGATTGCCTAAGCAAACACCCAGTACCCCAAGGTATGCTCCTCAGTACGTCGTGTGATTACTGAATCAACAACTAGGACCTGTGGAGCGGCACATAAAACAACCCACTTAATTGTGTCTTGCGAGAACACCACCAAGGAGGAAATGTGCTAGTTGGTGTCCCAACTGAGACTAAAAACGAAGAGTACCGCGTCGCCATCACTCCCGCCATGGCCGCGGCTCTGGTCCATCAAGGGCACCGGGTGATCGTGCAGTCAGGAGCTGGAAAGGGCTCTGCCATCGAGGACGATGAGCTGAAAGAGTCAGGCGCAGAGATCGTTCCCGACAGGGTTGAAATATTCAAAAATTCCGAATTGATCCTGAAGGTCAAGGAACCACAGCTAGACGAAGTAACCCGGCTACAGCCGGGACAGATGCTATTCACTTTTCTCCATCTCGCGGCCTATCCGAAGATATCACAAGCCCTCGTCAAAAGCGGGGCTATTGCAATCGCATACGAGACGGTTCAATTGGCGTCTGGAGAACTTCCAATGCTCTCACCAATGAGCGAAATAGCGGGTCGCATGGCCGTTCAGACGGGGGCCAATCTGATGGAACGTACTCACGGTGGGCGCGGAATCCTCATAGGCGGAACAACTGACGTTCCCCCAGCTCAAGTAACCATCATCGGAGCCGGTAACGCAGGGCGCCACGCTGCGATAGTCGCGGCTGGAATGGGAGCCAATGTCAATATTCTTGACATCAATCCGGCACCACTAGAGAAGATCGACGAACTAAGACTAAAACAGGTGACCACAATTCGATCCTCACGTGAAACGATCGATTCCTTGATGCCCAAGACTGATCTGCTAATCGGCGCCGTTCTTATTACTGGAGCTCGAGCTCCAGTAATTATCTCGGCTGATCATATAAAGTCCATGCGTCCTGGAAGTGTGGTTATCGACATTGCCATTGACCAAGGGGGCTGCATCGAAACTGCCCGAGAGACCACCCACGCTGACCCCACCTATGTAGTCGACGGCGTGACTCACTTCGCGGTGGGCAACATCCCGGGTGCCGTCCCTCACACATCCACCTATGCCCTAACGAAGGCCACCATGCCTTATGTTTCGGCCTTGACTGACGGAATAGAAACTGCACTGAAACGGTTCCCTGAACTGATAGGTGGGGTCAACATCTCCGGAGGAAATGTGACAAATCGCTCCGTTGCTGAATCTCTCGGAATGCCTTACACCGAAGCGTTAACAGCTCTCGGCCTCAAGTGAACAATCAATTCGACTAGCCGGATACGTTCTTCTGCCGCTCCCTATTGAGCCAATCTTCGAAATCCTGACGAGCAACGCGCCACTCGCGCCCAAACTTAATGCCGGGCAGCCGGCCGGCTTGTAATTGCCGAATAACCACGTAGCTCGATACACCCATATAACTAGAGATATCGGCTACCGATATCCAGTCTTTGCTTAGACCCAATTCAATGCGATCCATTAGCACAGCGTACCCATGAGCAGCTTACGCTCCCAGAGAACCCAGAAACTCAACGAGACGAGAGGATGACGCGTTCCGTTGTAGGCCGCGAAACCACAAAATACGCACCGTAAATACCAATGGCTATCAGTCCGACACGAAACCAAAAATCGTTGACAGCAAAGACCACACTGATCGTCACACTGATCGTGATAGCAGTTACCGCTATAAACTTGATTCTTATCGGGATACCGCGGCCAGCGCGGTAATCACTCAGGGTTTTGCCAAACCATCGGTTAGTCATCATCCAGCGATAAAGCCTGGGGTTGGACATCGAAAAAAACCAGGCCGCGATGATTAAAAAGATCGTACCGGGTAGTCCGGGAAGGAAGTATCCAAGAATTCCGACACCTAAAAATACCAATCCCAGAACAACAAATATCGAACGGACAATCAAGCTTCTGGTGACGATCACCTCTTGTTCCATGGCAAAGAGGCTACGGACATCCGCTGCAGAAGACAAAACCTGGTTTAGATAGAAACTACCCGAGGAATGACGATTCAAGAGGAAAGGGATAGCTGCTGATAATACCCTCTAAATCTGCCGTAAATAAGACGGAAAAGATCCGGGGTACCATTATGTTATAGGCGGTTTTACGCATCGGACTAGCGATAAGCAGATCTTGGTGACCAAGCTCCGCTCCACGAGCACGGTGAGTCTCTCGATCCACAAGGTATCGTTCCGTCCAGCACATCGCGCGCGAGGGGACCACAATGGGAAAAATCTACTACGACAGCGACGCCGACCCAGCGATAATTTCGAATAAGACGGTCGCAGTCATCGGTTTCGGCAGCCAGGGCCACGCCCACGCACTCAACCTATTCGATTCCGGAATACGAGTCGTGGTGGGCCTACGTGAAGGTTCGCCTAGCCGAGTTCTGGCAGAGGAGTCGGGCCTTATGGTCATGAGCCCTGCAAAAGCTGCTGAAGCCGCCGATGTGATCATGATGCTCGTCCCGGATCAGCATATGGGTACGCTCTACGATGCCGAAATTGCACCGGCACTGGAGCCAGGTAACGCTCTGTTGTTCGCTCACGGCTTCAACATTCATTTCGACGTCATTTCCCCGCCTGCGGGAGTTGATGTAGCCATGGTGGCGCCAAAGGGCCCCGGACACCTCGTGCGACGTACTTATACGGAAGGCAGCGGGGTCCCCTGCCTACTAGCGGTACATCAGGACGCTACTGGAAGTACTCACGATCTCGCGCTCTCGTATGCTTGGGGTATCGGCGGGACACGAGCCGGCGTGCTTAACACGACCTTCAAAGAAGAAACGGAAACCGATCTCTTTGGCGAACAAGTCATCTTGTGTGGAGGAGTCTCTGAACTGATTAAAGCCTCATTCGATACTCTCGTCGAAGCCGGCTACCAACCTGAGTCCGCATATTTCGAGACTCTCCATGAGCTGAAGCTCATCGTCGATCTGCTTTACGAAGGCGGGCTTTCATGGATGCGCTACTCGATCTCTGACACAGCGGAGTACGGCGACTACACGCGAGGGCCGCGTATCGTTACCGACGAGACACGGGCTGAGATGCGACAGATTCTCAAGGAGATCCAGTCAGGTTCATTCGCCGAGGAATGGCTGGCCGAAAGCTTTGCTGGAGCAAAGAATCTGACAGCCACTCGTGACCGAGAACAGGAACTTCAGATCGAAACGGTGGGATCCGCACTTAGAGCAATGATGCCATTTCTCGTGCCGAAATCTCCACCAACCTAGATAGGGTCATCCGAATAAAAATCGCTGATAGCTCGAGAATGCCAGGCCCTATAACGCCCTTCCACTACTTCTAATTGGAGAGGAATTTCGAAGCTCGCACTGAGCACATCAGCTGTCAGCACTTCAGAAATTGATCCCATTGCAACAACCTTCGCGTCAGCCAAGATCATCATGTGACTGAATCCACGGGGAATTTCCTCTACGTGATGTGTTACCAAAACCACAGACGGACTTGTTGGATCGGCCGCAAAATCTTCAAGCGATGCAATGAGCTCTTCCCGTGCCCCTAAATCCAAGCTAGTAGCGGCCTCATCTAGAAGAAGTAGACGCGGACTCGCCATCAAGCTCCTTGCGATTAGCACCCTCTGTTGCTCTCCTGCCGAAAGCGTTCCGTAGGCACGATCCGCTAAGTGGCTCGCAGCGAACCGCTTCAGATGATCTAGAGCTGCCTCCCAGTCTGCCTCTGCATATTCGTACCAGTGGCTATCCACAAAAGCGGCATGCTTCCCAGTCACCACAATCTTGAGAGCAGAAAGATACGGCCGAACAAGAGCAGCTGGCCCAGACCCGACATATCCAACATATTCTCGGAGATCGCGTACATCCACACTCCCCCTCTGACCCCCCAATAGCCGTACCTCTCCTCGAGTAGGTGCCAAATAACTCGAAGCCACTTGGAGCAAAGTGGTCTTTCCAGCACCATTAGGGCCAAAGACCACCCACCGTTCGTGATCATGCACAACCCAATCGACTTCGGCCAGAAGAGCTCGGCCTTCTCTCACGACCGATACTTGCTCAAAAGCAATCACTTCGGAGGCATCATTCCGACTAGTCATGGCTTTGATCCTGAAAAAACAAATCCACCGCCAGTTACTGATACGCCTCTATCGGAAGACACTCGCAGATGAGATTCCGATCGCCGTATTGCGCATCAATTCGGCCTACAGGAGACCAGTACTTGTTGGCTCGTAACGATTTCAATGGGTAAGCAGCTTCTTCTCGGGGATATGAATGTGACCAACCATCAGCAATAACGTCCTCGGCAGTATGGGGCGCATTTCGCAACGGACTGTCGTCAATTGCAACCTCGCCGGATCCGATCAGATCGATCTCGCCTTTGATAGAAATCATTGCATCGCAGAATCGGTTTAGCTCCTCCAAAGGCTCGGACTCCGTCGGTTCAATCATCAGTGTGCCGACCACAGGAAAGGACATCGTTGGGGCATGAAAGCCGTAATCGATAAGCCGCTTGGCGACGTCATCAACCGTTACACCCGTTTCATGGCGAATCGGTCGCAAATCGATAATGCACTCGTGCGCAACCATCCCATTCGGCCCTCGGTAAAGAACCGGGTAGTGAGGCGCCAAACGTGTCGCTACGTAGTTTGCACTCAAGATTGCGATCTGCGTCGCCTTAGCTAGTCCTTCGCCGCCCATCAAAAGTATGTAGCTCCATGAGATCGGAAGAACTCCGGCAGAACCCCACGGTGCTGACGAAACCGCACCCATACCTTTGCTCGACTCTGGTTGCTCGATGCCAAGCGGATGGCCAGGGAGGAAAGGTTCAAGATGCGACTTGACGCCTATCGGTCCTACACCGGGACCTCCTCCGCCATGGGGTATTGAAAACGTTTTGTGCAAATTGAGATGCGATACGTCACTGCCGAAAAAACCTGGTTTTGCCAAACCAACCAGCGCATTGAGATTTGCGCCGTCGAGATAGACCTGACCCCCGTTCTCGTGAACAATCTCGCAGACCTCACTCACGTGCTCTTCAAAGACACCGTGCGTTGATGGGTAAGTAATCATCAACGCACCCAGACGATCTGCATGCTCAGATGCTTTCGCCCGGAGGTCATCAAGATCGATGTTGCCCCCGTCATCGGTAACGACCAGCACAACTTTCATGCCAGCCATGACCGCGCTAGCAGGATTGGTTCCATGAGCTGACGCGGGGATAAGACACACGTCGCGATAGGCTTCTTCACGGCTCTGGTGGTACCCCCGGATGGCGAGCAACCCAGCAAATTCCCCCTGAGCCCCCGAATTAGGCTGCAGAGATATCGCGTCGTAACCAGTAATCTCGGCAAGCCAGGCTTCTAACTCAGAAAATATATTGAGGTAGCCGGCCACCTGATCCAAGGGTACGAACGGGTGGATATCGGCGAATTCTGGCCACGTGATCGGAATCATCTCGGTTGCGGCGTTGAGCTTCATCGTGCATGAACCGAGCGGAATCATCGATCGATCGAGAGCAATATCGCGATCCTGTAAGCGCCGAAGGTATCGAAGCATTTGCGTCTCACTTCGATGGGAGTGAAACACTGGATGGGTTAGATATTCACTCACATCACGCTCAAGATTTGACGGAATTCCTGACACGAAATCTATGGCAACGTCCGCAGAACGCGTTGGGACAGAATGCGATTCGAGCACATCGTCGAGAACCTCGAGAGTCGTGGTCTCATCGAGCGTCACCCCAACGTGATCCAGATCGACGAGTCGAAGATTGATCCGCCGATCCGCAGCAGCTGCCATGACCTCGGCAGCGCGTCCGGGTACTCGAATAGTGAGAGTATCGAACCATGTCCTGTTGACAACTTCGATACCTCCAGCTCGTAAAGCTGAAGCCAGTACAGAAGTTAGATTATGAACACGCTCTGCGATCTCACGTAGACCCACCGGACCATGCCATACCGCGTACATACCCGCCATCACAGCCAAAAGAACTTGAGCCGTACAGATGTTCGACGTCGCTTTCTCTCGACGAATGTGCTGCTCGCGAGTCTGGAGAGCTAAACGATGAGCCATTCGTCCTTCCCCGTCTCGTGACACTCCAACAATCCGACCGGGGAGAGACCTCTTATATGCCTCTCGAGTGGCTATAAAGCCAGCATGAGGCCCACCGAACATCATTGGCACACCAAATCGCTGTGCTGACCCTATGACAACATCAGCACCCATAGAACCGGGAGAAGCCAGCACGGTCAAAGCCAACAGATCACTCGCTACCGCAACGAGTACACCCGATTCGCGCAGTTCCGCGACAAGCTTTCCATAGTCGGGTACTCGCCCGCTCGATCCCGGATACTGCAGTAATACACCGTATACCAAAACACCTTCGAGATCCCGTTGTGGGTCACCTACCACCACCGAGATACCAATCGGCTCGGCGCGAGTTCTAACAATCTCAATCGTCTGTGGGTGACAATCAGCATCGACGAAGAAAACGTTTGTTTCGCTATTCGATATACGACGCAACATGGCCATCGCTTCGCCTGCTGCGGTTCCCTCGTCGAGAAGTGACGCGTTAGCAATCTCCATCCCTGTGAGATCGCTCACCATGGTCTGAAAATTAAGGATCGCTTCTAGACGGCCTTGAGAGATTTCGGGCTGATAGGGCGTGTAAGCCGTGTACCAACCAGGATTCTCTAACAGATTCCGCAAGATTACGGAGGGGGTAAATGTGCCGTGGTAACCCATGCCTATTAGCGATTTATAGACATCGTTTCGAGCTGCGATCGAACGCGCTCGATCAAGGACTACAGATTCGGGAAGAGGACTGTTAAGTCCTAACGGTTCGCGAATCCTGATGGACTCGGGAACTGCTTTATCGATCAGCTCGTCTAACGACGAAATCCCGATCAAGTCGAGCATGGCAATGACGTCTTCGTCGCTTGGCCCGATATGGCGAACAACAAACTCGTCAGAGCGGGGGGTGAGCGATGATCCACTGGTATTCATCTTGGACTCCTCGGAGTGCGGAAAACTGCAGACTGCCCCGTTCTGTCCAAGTACCTGAGAGATTCACCTCCGGGATGGACCCTTCGGTTTTCCCCTTCGGTGAGGCCTTGCAGACCTGCTCTCCAGAGGCGCCTCACCTCTGCGGTACGGGTGCCTGAGAGATTCCCGGGGCGGTTGCTCCTTCGGCGCCGAAATAGCCGGCTCTCCCGCAGAGGATCGACAGCACTGTCAGGATACCATCGCGTTCGAAGGATCAACGCGAGAATCGACTCTGGACCAGATTCCCTAAACATCGTATGTTATGACCGTGACCAATGTGCATACGTTCAAATCGGAACTTCGGAAGTGGGGTCGTGTCTACGGCGTCGAAGTTCCCATCGACATCAGCGTGGTTCTTGGCATCGGAGAACACATACCGGTCGTCGGGCGCGTTAACGGAGCCGAGTTTCACGCGACGCTTACTCCCACTGGTGGAGCGCAACATCGACTTTTCGTCGACTCGACTCTTCGCAGAAAAATAAAATCTAAGGTTGACGACGAGCTCGAGATCAGCATGCAACAAGATCTATCCAACCGAGTTCCGCCACTCCCAGATGATTTGTCCGAAGCACTTAATCTCCTTACCGGAGCTCGAGATAGATTCGAGAACTGGCCTCAATCTCGCCGCCGTGAAATTCTGCTGTGGATCGCAGAAACAACAAATCCTGAGACACGCTCTCGCCGCATTGCTCGAGCCGTTGTTCGAGCAATGGAAGACACATGATTACCGAATCGTTAACCGTGTAGTAACTGACTCACTGATCAGAATGGCTACCCCGCTCTCCTCAGATTTGTAGCGTCAATGCTGTTGCCGTCCCTAGCCGGTCAAATCACTAATAACAGGCTCCCCCCCCTATAGGAAAATAGCGAAATCCCTGATTTCGCTAAACTTGATATAATTACACTCAACTTATAGACTATATAGGTACTAAGAAGATTTGTTTCTGTTCGTCTGGCATCGCTGGAAGAACTCATCGATAAGAGGAGCATCATGGGACGAGCCGTAGGAATCGATCTGGGCACGACCAACTCTGTTGTAGCTGTACTCGAGGGCGGAGAGCCCCAAGTCATTAGCAACGCGGAAGGACATCGAACCACACCATCAGTAGTTGCCTTCTCCAAAGGAGGAGAGGTGCTAGTCGGCGATCAGGCCAAACGCCAGGCGATTACGAATCCTGATCGGACAATTCGCTCGGTTAAGCGCCATATAGGAAGCGACTGGGACACTGAGGTAGACGAAAAATCGTATACCTCTCAGGAAATCTCTGCTCGCGTTCTCCAAAAGCTAAAGCGCGACGCTGAAGCCTTCCTCGGCGAAACGGTCACCGAGGCTGTCATAACTGTTCCGGCTTACTTTGGGGACGCTCAACGTCAAGCTACACAAGAAGCAGGCAAAATTGCCGGACTCGAAGTTCTGCGCATTGTCAACGAACCGACTGCCGCGGCACTCGCCTACGGTCTCGACAAGAACGATGACCACTTGATACTCGTTTTCGATCTCGGCGGCGGCACATTTGATGTCTCGGTGCTCGAAATCGGTGAAGGCGTGTTTGAGGTGAAATCGACAAGCGGAGATACGAATCTCGGTGGCGATGACTGGGACGAACGGATTATCGGCTGGCTCGTCGATCAGTTCAAGAACGCTAATGGCGTAGATCTATCACAGGACGCGATGGCGCTCACCCGGCTAAAGGAAGCCGCGGAGAAAGCAAAGATCGAGTTGTCTTCGGTCACCGAAACAGAAATCAATCTACCGTTCATCACAGCCACCAACGAAGGCCCAATACATATGCTCGAGAAACTCACGAGGGCTGAATTCCAGAAGATGACCGAAGACCTGGTCGGCCGTACGCGGGGACCGTTTACTCAAGCAATCAAGGATGCCGGCATTAAGGCTGAAGAGATCGATCACGTAATCCTTGTCGGTGGCTCTAGCCGAATGCCAGCTGTCCAACAGCTAGTAGAAGAGCTAGCCGGGAAAGAACCGAACAAAGGTGTAAACCCTGACGAAGTCGTCGCGCTTGGCGCCGCCATCCAGGCTGGAGTACTGAAAGGAGACGTCAAAGGAATACTGCTCTTAGACGTGACTCCGCTCACGCTAGGCGTCGAAACGGAAGGTGGAGTCTTCACCAAGATGATCGAACGTAATACGACCATCCCAACTCGTCGCAGCGAGATCTTCACTACAGCGGCCGACGGTCAACCGGAAGTCGAAATCCATGTACTCCAGGGCGAACGAGCAATGGCAACGGACAACAAGTCACTAGGTCGCTTCAAATTGCCCGGAATCGCGCCGGCCCCGCGTGGTGTACCACAGATTGAAGTCACATTCGACATCGATGCCGATGGGATCGTCGCCGTCTCGGCTAAAGACCTCGGGACTGGAAAGTCACAGCAAGTCACCATTACAGGGGGAACTGCGCTCGCTCAAGATGACATTGATCGAATGATTGAAGACGCAGAAACTCACGCTGCTGAAGATGCAGGACGTAAGGAATACGCTGAAGCGCGCAATCAGGCAGACCACATCGTCTACCAAACCGAAAAACAATTGGATGAACACGGCGACAAACTCACCGATGAAGAAAGGGATGCGGTCGAGAACAAAATCGCCAATGTAAAAACGGGACTCAGCGACGACGCCTCAACAGAGGAGTTGCAGCAGCTCGCCAACGATTTGCTCACTGAAGCTCAGGTACTGGGCCAGAAAATCTACGAAGCCAGCCAAGCTGAAACGGAATTCGAGGAAGCTCCCGAGACTGCAGACGACATAGTCGATGCCGAAATCGTCGAGGAAGAGCAGGATGATGATTGAGCGCGATTACCCAGCAGGAAATCGGAAATGACTGAAGCCGAACCCTCTCTCCGTGAAGAAACAAGGCCGCAAGCCAACGACCCTGCGGAAGAGAACATGCCCTCACCTGACAGTACCGTCGAAGATACTCTCTCCGAAGAGGGCACTTCATCATCGGATATAGACATCGAAAGTACGGTGACTGAACTGGGATTAACACTTCCAAACGATCCGGCCGAATCCACCAAAGTGCTACTGAAAGAGCTACTGCAATCGCGAAGCGAAGCCAACGAGTACCTTGCGATGATGCAACGCGTCGCAGCTGACTTTGAAAATTACCGCAAGCGGATAGAGCGCGACCACACAGAAACTGTTCAGAGATCGTCTCAACGCGTTGTCGAACATTTATTGCCGGCACTCGATAGTTTTGATGCAGCGATTACCTACGAGGCGCAATCTCCTGCTGAAGAAAAGATACTGGACGGTATGCGCGGCACTCACGCCCAGCTCATGGATATCCTGAAGACTGAGGGACTCACTCCAGTCGCCACGGTCGGGGAACTCTTCGATCCGGCAGTCCACGAGGCCGCCTCCGGCCCTTCCGGTGACAGCGACGCGCCTTTATTCGTATCACAAGAACTACGACGCGGATACACGATGGGGGGCCGCGTGATCAGACCCAGTCTCGTCGTCGTAGAGCACAGCTGACGATGCGAAAAGAATGGATCGATACGGACTATTACGCCATATTGGGCGTTTCGAAAGACGCTAGTCAGCAAGAAATCAAAAAGGCGTTCCGCAAGCTAGCCCGAGATTCACACCCGGATGCGAATAATGCCAATTCCGACACGCAGTTCAAGCAGATCAACAAAGCATACGAAGTGCTCAGCGATGCCCAAAAACGAGCCCGCTACGATCGTTTTGGGCATAGTGATTTTGCACAAGCCGGTGGTGGCCGCCAATTCACTGATGTCAATGATATTTTCGAAGCTTTTGGCGACATTTTTGGTGGTGGAATTTTCGGTGATATGTTTGGGCGAGGTCGCAGGCGGCAAGGTCCAAGGCGCGGTCGTGACGTAAAGTGTCAGGTTACCTTGACGCTTGAGGAAGCGGCGCTTGGAACAGAGAAAACGGTTGAATTTCATCGCAGTAAGTCATGCACTACGTGTGAAGGTGCCGGTAGCAAACCTGGATCAAAACCTCAGCCCTGTGTGCGTTGTGCTGGTTCCGGACAAATTGTTCAACAGGCGGGTATCTTGCATGTTCAAACCACGTGTCCCTCATGCAGTGGACATGGGGCTCGAATCACGGATCCATGCCACGAATGTCGTGGCAGTGGCCAGGTGCAGGATGTCGTTTCGTTGGACGTTTCAATTCCGGCTGGTGTTGAAGATGGCATGCGCGTACGTCTTCCTGGCGAAGGAGAATCTGGCCCCGATGGGGGTGCAGCAGGAGATTGCTATTGTTTTATTTCCATAACGGAGCACGAAATATTTCATCGCGACGGCAGGCATCTCATTCTCAAGATGCCGATCACCTATACTCAAGCGACGTTAGGTGCGAAGATTGAAGTGCCAACGATTGGAGGTCGAGTCCACGAGCTTACCATTCCGGCAGGGACTCAGCTTGGTGAAGTTTTTCAGTTGACAGGTCGTGGTATGCCCGATCCTCGCGGTGCAGGGGCTGGTGACCTGCTGATTCAGGTCTATATTGATATTCCTAAAAGCGTTAACGGTCGACATGAGGATTTATTGCGAGAACTGGCAGAAGTGGAACATGCCAATGTGAGTCCACATCGAAAAACGTTCCTAGAAAAACTAAAAGACTATTTTGTTGCCGCTGATGATGCGGTGAGTAATGCCAAGGAGTAACGTGAGGTGACCGACCAGGACACATCTCGATTCGAAACCGATAAGGACAGTTCGGAACAAGCCTCGGACCAGGAAGCTTTGGCCTCTGCTAACACCGATGTGAATCAACCTGAGGGTGTTGGTGGCGAAGGTATTGGTGACGTAGAAGCGGAATTGGCAAAGTTGCGCAGTGAAATGGAAGTTGCTAACGATCTTGTCCTGCGGACTCAGGCTGAGTTAGAGAATTTTCGAAAGCGTTCTCGACGAGAGATCGTTGAAGAAAGACGCTATGCTACTTTGCCACTTTTGCGCGATGTGTTGCCTGTGGTGGACAACTTGAGACGCGCGATTGAATCAGTAGCCGATTCGAATAGTTTCGAGGGGCTGTTGGAAGGTGTAAAGCTCGTAGCTGCTCAGCTCGATACAGTGTTAACTCAGCATGATTGTCAGCTGATTGACGCTCTGGAGGCCGAATTTGATCCTAATTTTCATGAGGCCATTTCCCAGATTCCCAGTCAAGAGTGTCCTGCTGGCAAGGTTGTTCACGTTTCGCAGGTTGGTTACCGATTGCATGATCGAGTGATCCGTCCGTCTCAGGTTGTGGTATCCACCGGGCCACCGGCAGAATCTGATGAGTGAGGAATTGGCTGATGCCAACTTACGATTATCAATGTAATGCTTGCGATCATACCTTTGAACTGTTTCAATCGATCAAGGATCCGGTCAAGCGGAAGTGTCCCGAATGTGGAAGAAATAAGTTGCGTCGTTTGTTTGGAACGGGTGCGGCAATAATTTTCAAAGGGTCAGGTTTTTATCAGACCGATTATCGGAGCAAGTCCTACAAGAAGCGAGCGGCGGACGATAAAAAAGCCGCCGGAGGCGAAAAGACCGGTGGTGACAAGGCCTCCGGAGACAAGAAATCGCAGAAGTCGTCGTCTGATAGTTCGTCAACTTCAAAAGACACGTCCAAATGATCTTTTGCTCCCAATGCGGTTGTCCAATTCAAGAGCCGGAAAAATCCACGCTGCCTTTTTGCAGTGAGCGGTGTCGAATGCTGGATTTGGGAGCATGGCTTGATGAACAACGTGGCCTGCCGTTTGAGCCCGATGATGATTCGATGGAAAATATTGAAATTGTGGAGTGACGTTGATTGGCGAAACACGGTTGGGGAAGCATGTCATG
>CAJWGC010000003.1 GCA_913031525.1 uncultured Acidimicrobiia bacterium
GCGCTGCTTCACTATTCGTCGCGATACACGATCAGAGCCGAATCTTGCCAATACAACCGTTCCCACTGCTGCGACGGTAAGAAGTAAAACTGTCGCCTCGAAAGGCAATAACCAGGCACCAAATAACTGGTCAGCGATATTCTCGATCGATCCGATTCCCTCACTTGTGCCAGGTGCAGTAGCGATTCCAGTCACCCAAGCAGCCCTACCTGCAACAACGATTAGGAAGAACAATCCGACCCCGAGCACAAGACCAAGCGGACGTTGAAACGGAAGCCGCTCGGTTCGATCCTCGCTGGCATCAACACCTATCAGCATGATGACGAATAGGAACAGAGTCATCACCGCTCCCGCATACACGAGTACTTGGACTGCCGCGACGAAGTGAGCATCGTTCATCACGTAAAAGACCGCTACAGCAAACATGGCACTGAGTAATCCCATAGCGGAATGAACCGGATTACGGGCAGCAACCATCGTGAGTCCGCCTATTACCGCTACCACAGCAAAAACAACGAACACAAGAGCTTCAACGCTCATTCTGGAGACTCCACTTCCGAGACTTCGGATTCCTGCCTACGGACATGTGAATCAGTTGTCATCTGGCCGCGTTCTGCTGGGCGAAGACCGACCCCAATAGAAGGAGACCATGAAGCGATCCCCTCATAAGCGGCTCGCCCAGAAGGAGCAGTAGCGCGCATCCAACCATCTCCGATTTTGAGATCATTAAGATCGATAAGTGGTCCCTCTGACTGCGGATGTCTCGGCATGCCGTCTTCGTCCACCAGCAACTCCGTCTTGGTATAAATAGCATCCTCTCGACCAGTGACTGACATCTCAAAAAGATGAGTCATAGTGACGGCCTCGGTCGGACATGCTTCGACACAAAGACCGCAGAAAATGCAACGCAACATGTTGATTTCGTAAACGAATCCGTATCGCTCTCCTGGGCTCACAGGTTCATCAAGCGGATTGTCCTTGCCGCGGACATAGATACATCTCGCGGGACACACAGCGGCGCACAATTCGCAACCAATGCATTTCTCCATACCGTCGGGGTATCGATTGAGTACATGGCGTCCGTGAAATCTTTCCGGCTTCTCTCGTTTCACGGAGGGATAGGGCATTGTCACGCGGGGTTTAAACATTTGCCTAAAGGTCACTGCGAAACCACGAAAGGGACCTAACGCATTTTCAATCCAGCTCATGTCACCTCCTCACGACCACGGAAAACCGAAACGCCGAATCCCAATTGCCACAGCCGAGAGGGCCACCCACAAAAGCGAAATAGGAATGAGTCTCTTCCAACCGAAAGACATCAACTGGTCATACCTCATACGCGGCAATGTGGCACGAATCCAAATAAACACGAAAATCAACAAGAACGTCTTCAGAAAGAACCAAAAGATCGGAAAAAGCCAAGAGAAAGTAGCCGGAGTCCCGAAGTCTGGTCCGTTCCAGCCTCCGAGAAACACTACAACAGTGATCGCTGCAATGTTAAAGATATTGATGTACTCAGCGAGGAAAAAGAGAGCAAAACGAAATCCGCTGTACTCCGTGTGATATCCGCCGACAATCTCTTGCTCAGCCTCGACCAGATCGAACGGTGCCCGGTTCGTCTCCGCTACTCCAGCGATGAAAAAAATTAGAAAAGATGGCACCAGCACAACGTGCCATGCCGGAAAAACTCCTCCATATAATCCGGTCTGATGGGAGACCAGTTCAGCCATCGATGTCGTACCAGCGAACAAGATCACAGGCACGAGAGCCAAGCCCATGGCTGCTTCGTACGAGATCATCTGCGCTGAGGCGCGCACCGAACCGAGGAGCGGGTATTTAGATCCAGAAGACCAACCGGCGAGGACGACCGCGTACACCGCTAATGAGGACATACCAAGGATATAGAGCAATCCAATGTTGAGATCGGTGCCCTGGAGGGAGACCTCGATTTCTCGGCTGCCAATAGAAAGTGTGAAGGATCTCCCAATCGGTATCACGAGGAAGATAAGCAAGGCCGGCAAAAGAGCTACGACTGGTGCAGCAATGTAGGGTAGGAAATCTGCTTTACGCGGGGTTACAGATTCCTTGAACATCAGCTTCAGACCATCCGCGACGGTCTGAAGGATCCCGAATGGCCCCGCTCGGCTGGGTCCGATCCGATTCTGCATATCGGCGACGACCTTGCGTTCCATCCACACAAGGACAAGCACGATGGTTAGCAAGAACGAAAAGGCCGAGAAAACCTTTATGGCGGCCTCGAGAAAGAGCGCCCACCCTTCCAGCATCAGCTTTCCTCTCCAAAATCCTCGATCGGTTTAAGGGTGACTTCGAGGGAGGAGCCGACCATCGCGGTTTCTGGAAGGTTCGCCGGCAAGTAGACAGTACGGCGAGCAAGAGAATCGTCGAACGCTACCGCAAGATCGGCGTAACCGGTTCCAGTTATCACTTCCACATGCTGTTCTTCCTCGAGATTGAGAGCACGAGCATCGCGCGGATGAATGTAAACAGCAGCAGTTGGCATCAGCGCCGCCAGAGATGGACTCATTCGAGTCAATACACCGTCGTCGTAAAGCACTCGTCCCAAATGCAAGCTCATTCCCGCGACCGAGACCGTACGAAGCCCCGGATCGACAGGCACGTATTGCAGCGGCTGATCGGATTCAGAAAGAGGCACCAGAACTCCTTCGCGCCCTTGGCCCCAATCGAGAAGATCCCACGAGATACCGCGATATGCCGGTGCCACAGCAGAAATCTCTTTACTTATTGACTCCGCTGAGGTAGCTCCAAGATCGGTGCCGAGACGTCGCGATAGATCATCGAGTACGGCCCACGACGGACGAGATTGACCGGGTCCCGGCACCATTCTGTTGACCTTCTGCACTCTGCCTTCGATGTTCGTGACTGTACCTTCGACTTCAGCGAATCCTTCGACCGGAAGAACAACATCCGCGTAATGAGAAGAGTCGGAAATGAAAAGATCGAAGGACACCACGAACTTGGCGTTTCCGAGTGCTTGCCTAGCAAGAGCAGGATCTACAAAGTCTCGAGCTGGATCCGAACCGAGAAGAAAGACTGCTTTGATCGTCTCATCGGCAAGTCCCTCAAGAATCCCACGAGACGTCCGACCTATCGCATCAGGCAAAGGCCCCCATAAACGTTCTAGCTCTACTTTCGCAGAGGTACTGGCCAAGGCGGCCCTTCCCGGAAGGAGAGTTGGCGAAAGACCCATATCGAGAGCGCCAAGAACATTGCCACGTCGCACTATCGGAAGAATCTTTCCGCCAGGCAGATCCCGAGCAAAGGCCGCTACAGCTTCAGCAAGTCGAGGGCCTTCAGCGAGTCCGCTGCGGCCTACGATGGCCACTACAGGGCCGCTCGCCAGGTCCTCTCGAGCAGCAGCGTATTCGCCCTCTCCAGCAATGAGCTTACGGAGAATATCCGGCCCTCTCCCAGGTCTATACGTAAAGGAATGATCTGCGACGTCATCAAGCCCTGTCCGCCGAGGATGTAATACGATGAGAGAAGCCCCTAGCTCAGTCGCTGCCCTCCTTACACGGAGGTACAGGACAGGTAGTTCCTCTTTCAAGTCCGGACCCCACAACAGGATGGTTGCTGCTTTCTCAAGATCCGCGATCTCAGCTCGAGGTGTAGCGCCAACGAGAAACTGAGAGTCGAGACCATCACCCAGTTGAGCATCGATATGAGGCGTAGCAACTACCGTGCGAAGGAATTTGCCAAAGATATAAGCCTCTTCATTGGTACTCCTAGCACCACCAAGTCCGGCTACCTCGACACCAGAGAATCCACCCAACCGGTCTGATATCAGATCTAGTGCTTCGTTCCAACCCGCCTCCCGGAAATCACCGCCCTCCTTGATAAGCGGAGTACGCAATCGATGCGTCGAATGCACCGCCTCAAAGATGAAGCGATCTTTGTCCGATAGCCAACCATGATTCGTGGTCTCGTTGTCCACTCCGTTGATTCGGACGACCTCGTTCTGACTCGACTGGATCGAAATCTTTGAACCAAAAGAATCCACCAGGGAAACGCTCTCCACCGACTCGAGATCCCATGGACGTGCCCGAAATCTGTATGGCTTCGCGGTCAACGCCCCCACCGGGCAGATTTCTACAGTATTCCCTGAAAAGTACGAGGCGAAGGGCTCGTCTGGAAAAGTAAGAACCTGCGTCACATTTCCTCGTTCAGCAAACTCGATGAGCGGATCCCCTGAGATTTCTTCGCTGAATCGAGTGCATCGGGCACATAGAATGCAGCGCTCCCGATCAAGTAGCACAAGATCAGATATCTCCATCGGTTTCTCGAATCTTCGCTTCGGTTCAACAAAGCGACTTTCTCCAGGTCCATAAGCCAGAGTTTGATCCTGTAACGGACACTCTCCACCCTTGTCGCAAATAGGGCAGTCCAGCGGGTGATTGATCAAAAGAAATTCGAGAACGCCCTCTTGGGCTTTGACAGCGACATCCGACTCTGTTTCGACGGACAGTCCGTCAGCAACCAACGTGGTGCAAGCCGTCGTCAGGATCTTGCCTCGCGGAGTTTCAACTTCGACCAGGCACATGCGACACATCCCTACCGACTTCATCCTGGGGTGCCAGCAGAACCTGGGGATATAAGTACCGACGTCTTCTGCAGCCTTGATGAGCAACGCGCCCACTGGAACTGAATGTTCAACATCGTCGATTGTGATCGTGACCGACTCTGAATGCTCAGACAATGATGGCCTCCTGTGAAGCAATCATCTCCTCGACCTCAGCGCGAAAGTAAGCCATGATCGATGTGATCGGCGAAACAGATGACGGCCCCAGTGGACAGATCGTGGTCTGGGCAGGAGGCCATTTCAATCCTGGACTGATGTTGTCGGAGATATCAAGAAGAAGATCCATATCTATCGACCGTCCCTGACCGCTGAGAATTCTCAACAACACATTCTCGAGCCATGTCGTCCCTTCACGACAGGGAGTACATAGGCCACAGGATTCGTGAGAGAAAAATCGTACGATGCGATGCGCGGCGGCCACTACATTCGTCGTCTCATCCATGACGATGACGGCGCCTGAGCCCAACATCGAACCGTGGGTAGCAGTGTCGTCAATGGTAACGGGAACATCGAGATGCAAATCGGGTATAAACCACGGAGCTGAAGCTCCTCCCGGAATCCAACATTTAAGAGCCCGTTCATCACGTATCCCGCCACCCAGATCGTAGATGAAATCCCGCCATGTCATACCCATGATGATTTCGTAATTGCCTGGCCGCTTCACATGCCCCGAGAGGGAAAACATCCTTGTGCCTGCTGAGGCTTCCGGGCCTATCGCCGCATAGTTCAGCCCTCCGTTAGCAATAATCCAGGGTACGTTGGAAATGGTTTCGACATTATTGACGATCGTTGGCTTGGAGTAGAGACCTTCCACAGCCGGAAAGGGAGGCTTAATTCTCGGTTCGCCTCGTTTACCCTCGATTGAATTAAGCATGGCCGTTTCTTCACCACAGATGTAGGCGCCCGCACCAAGATGCAGGGTGATCTCGAGGTCATAACCAGATCCCAAAATATCCTTACCAAGGTACCCTTCCCCGCGAGCCTCAGCCAGAGCCCGTTCAATCCGTCGAGCTGATTTCGGATACTCACCGCGGACATAAATAAAAGCGTGATTCACCTCGAGACCGTAAGCGGATAACGCGATCCCTTCGATCAGCTGATGCGGATCTCGTTCGAGCAACTGACGATCCTTAAACGTTCCGGGCTCAGATTCGTCAGCATTGATGACAAGGTAACGAGGATATAAAGGCGGCAGAAAACCCCACTTAACACCAGTCGGAAAATTGGCTCCTCCTCTTCCTTTGAGGCTGGACGCTCTAACTTCCTCGACTACTGCCTCAGGCGACATCTCAGCGAGCGCCTTGCGTAAGATCGTGTAACCACCAGTTGCTTCATACGTAGCCAGTTCGTGGCTGTCACGCGGATACTCGTTCATTCGCGCAGTAAGGATGGAAGTCATGGCTGCTGGCTCTCTCTCCCAGCACTGCCATATGCCTCAAGCGACGGTACTGCTGAAATGGCACCCGATTCCTCGGCTGGACCCCAGTCAAACGAACAAGTCCCACCAAAGAGTTGCTGCATCTCGTCTGAGAGCACGATTTTGGGCCGGCTCCCATAGAGCCAGCGGCACAGTTCTCGAGCTTTTTCTTCGGTAATCCCCTCGACCAGCTCATAGTTGACTTGAACTGCAGGGGCGCCACCGCAGGAACCAATGCATTCGACGTGTTCGATAGAGAACACGTTGTCTTCAGAAGTCTCTCCGTCTGGAGTAGAAGTCTCATCAATGATGGCACCCAACACATCGTCCGCACCAAGCAAGAAGCACGAGATTGAGGTACACACCGATACCAGGTATTCCCCCACACCATGGCGCTTATACATGGTGTAAAAGCTCGCCACAGATTGAACTTGCGCCGCTGTCAACCCAGTGAGCTCAGCGACGTCTCGCTGAGCTCCTTCGTCCACCGATCCTCGTTCAAGCGCAGCAATGTACAGCAACGGCATCACCGCAGACCGACGGTCTGGATACGCAGAGAGCACTTCGTTGGCTCGGAGACGTGCATTGCGACTCCACTCTGCCAATCTGCTCATCGGTCGACATCCCCGAGCACTGGATCAGTAGATGCCAGCGTTGCAATCATGTCAGCGACAAGCGAATCCGTCAACATCATCGGTAGCGCCTGAACTGCTGCGAAAGAGGGCGCTCGAACATGGAGTCGCCACGGTTTAGCCTCACCTTTCGATACAAGATACATGCCAAGTTCGCCTCGGGGAGATTCAACCGACTGCCAAACTTCGCCTTCAGGAACCTTGAATCCCTCTGTGAAAACCTTGAAATGGTGTATCAGCGCCTCCATCGACTCGTTAATGCGCTGGCGCGGCGGTGGTGTGACTTTGCGGTCCTCCGTCCTGTAGTCCCCGGGCGGCATCGATTCGAGGACCTGCGAGACAATTCCGAGGGACTGTCGTATTTCTTCCATGCGGACCAGATAGCGATCCCATACATCGCCATGGGTGCCAGTAGGAACCTCAAATGTATACCGGTCGATACCGCTGTAGGGGAATGCCTTGCGTAGGTCCCAATCGACCCCAGAAGCCCGAGCAATCGGGCCCGAAACACCGAAAGCCAGACACTCCTCCCTAGTAATCACCCCCACTCCCTGAGTACGGTCGATAAATATTGGGTTCTCATTGAGGATCTCTTCGTACTCATCGACACCCTCTGGAATTGCTACTAAGAGATCGGCAACTTCTTCTTCCCACCCGTCTGGCAGATCTGCCGCCACACCGCCAGGTCTTATGTAATCGTGATTCATACGCAGTCCAGTGACCTGTTCGAAAAAGGAAAGCACAGCTTCGCGCTCTCGCCATCCATACAGCATCATGGAAATAGCACCAATGTCCATCCCTTGGGTCGCCAGCCAAAGCAAGTGGCTAGAAATACGATTTAACTCACTCATAAGAACGCGAATCGCTTGGGCGCGTGGAGGAATCTCCACCCCCAAGAGCTGCTCAACCGCTAGCGAATAACACAGTTCATTGTGGAACGGAGCTAAGTAGTCCATACGAGTCACATTGGTGGCGCCCTGCAAAAAAGTCAGGGACTCGGCGGTCTTTTCCATTCCTGTGTGTAAGTAGCCGATAATCGGCTTGACGCGCCGAATAGTCTCGCCTTCCAACTCGAGTTGGAGACGAAGAACTCCATGGGTTGAAGGATGCTGCGGACCCAAATTGATGATCTGACGCTCTTCCTCATCTGCGGTGTCGTCAATCACGTAATCGTCAGAGATCACCGTTCCTCGCTGTACGGCCAACGCCGAATCCGATAGATCGGAAAGAATTTCTTGGGCGCCCTCATCAGTTGCGTCGGTAATCCAGGCCGGCTCTTCAGTTCCCGAAATCCACACATCGTGGAGATCGGGCTGCTCCTCATCAACACCGCCTGAAACCAGTGCGTCTTCAGACAGTTCCGTGATGGAAGTCTGAACAGGTCCTGTGGTGTGGTCTGGCGTTTCGCTCATGTCGTCTTATAAGCCTCTTTGAACTGGACAGGTACGGAACCAACCGAGTAATCCTTTCGTAGGGGGTGGCCTTCCCAATCATCAGGAAGCAGGATTCGGGTTAAGTCAGGATGATCCGAAAATTCGATGCCGAAGAGATCGAAGGTTTCCCGTTCGTAGAAATTTGCTCCAGCGAAAATCCCGGAGATCGATGGTAGAACTGGCGCAGCAGCAGGCACAGGAACTTCGATCCGTAAGCGTTCGGGCGGATCGATTGAAAGCAAAGTGATGACAACCTCGAACCGAGGATCACGCCGCAGATAATCCACACCGCAGAGGTCGACAAACATTGCAAACCCCGTATCTTTCGCCGATGAGACGAACTCTACGAGCCTGTCAACTTCGACCGTCGCAACATGCTGAACAGGCCCAGCAATCGGCTCGAAGAGCTTGAACGTAACTTCCGGATGGTTGCTACGAAGCTCCTCTATCGGTCCACTCTCGAACCCACTGCTCTCTGTCTGAAAGATGGCTTTGGTCAAAGCGCCTCAGATCCTCACTATGGGCCGGATGATCTCCCCCGACATAATCTTTTCTTGAAGGCTCAGAATGCCGTGCATTAATGATTGCGGTCCTGGAGGACATCCTGGAACATACATATCGACAGGAACAATCTGATCTACCCCTTGGACTAAGGCGTAGTTATTGAACATGCCTCCGGTAGAGGCGCAAGCTCCCATTGATATGACCCACTTCGGTTCCGGCATCTGGTCGTAAACCTGACGCAGCACAGGGGCCATCTTCTGAGAGACGCGCCCAGCCACAATCATAAGATCAGCTTGGCGAGGTGATGCCCGAAATACCTCCATGCCGAATCGAGCCAGGTCGTTGTGAGCAGCGCCAGTCGCCATCATTTCGATAGCGCAGCAAGCCAAACCAAAAGTAGCCGGCCACATGGAACGAGTACGAGCCCAGTTCACACCCTTGGCCAAGGTAGTAAACAGGAAGCCCGGAGGTTGAGAAGGAGTTGCCATCAAATCCCCTTTTCGGTTCTGGTGTCTACCTGTTGATAGCGACTGCGATTCGGTAGATTCCAATCCAGAGCACCGCGCTTCCAAACATAAAAAAGTGTCTCCGCAAGGAGCGCTACAAACAAACCCATGGCCGCGATCCCCGACCAGGCGAACTGGTCGAACGCGACCGCCCAGGCGAAAAGGAAAATGATCTCGACGTCGAAGATCACGAATAACATCGCGATCAAATAGAACTTCACAGGGAATCGCGCCACGGTTTCTTGGATCGGAACGATGCCGCACTCGTATGGAGCGAGTTTCTCCGGAGTCGGGTTTCTGGGAGCGATCCGCCAAGAAACCCACATCGCGGCACAGGCAAATCCAGATCCAAGCAAAAACATAAGTGCGATCGGCAGGTAGTCGGCAAGGGTCATACGTGGAACTCCTGAAAAACGAAGATTAGGTACGGGCCACGATCCACCCAAGTTTCTACAGGAAACTCTTGCTCGCATCTCGATTGATGTTCAGCGATCATCACCCTCATTGAGAGCTCTTACGGCCAACGATCGGATCCTTCTTACTGCCACAACAAGAGAAGCCGTATCGTCGACACCTTCGGAAATAAGTGAACTCATAAATCGCTCTAAACGCTCGACAGCTTCCCTACTCGATGAGCGATAAGAGCGCACCGCATCAAGTCCATCAAGATTTGGATGAGCGATGAGAGCCATCTCAGATAATTCTCTCTGAAGCAACCTAAGGTCATTTTTGAGCACACCCGATGCTCGCTGTTCCCATCGATCGGTAGCTCCAAATCGAGTAGCTTGCGTCTCAAGCCAATCGAGATCGTAAACCGAACCAACAAAAAGAAAAGTTTCGATTACCTCGCGTATTGAGCGATTGGTCGTCGCTGCCACTTCGATAACGGCCGGAGCATGGACAAGTTCGCCTTGGAACACGTGACGAATTGCAACTTTCTGTGGTACACCAATAGCAACAAGTTGATCTAATGCAATTCGCTGAGACTCATTCCATACCACCGGCCCACCATCAGTAACAGCATTCTCCACCGAGGTGAACTCCTCCAGCGTATTTCCAATCTGAGAACTCGCAGGACGTGTCTCAGGATGATGGAGATACCACCGAGTAACGTTCTCCACTAGATCGCTAATCCCTCCAAACAGCTCACGGCTCAGACTGATAGGGATACTCCCAAAGAGAGATTCCACAGATCTTCTTCGTGCCGCAGCATCTGTCACGAACCGCGCTGTGCGATAAGCCATCATCACCGCCTGGGTAGATGCACCGGTCTCTGCCATTAGTGTGGTCACGAAGACGATTCCCTGATAATTGACAACTTCGTTGGCCAGGATCGTGGAAACAAGCTCTCGGAACAAGGGATGATCACTAAACAAGTCGCCGAATTGTTCCACGATCAGTGGAGGAAAATATTCTCTCAAATCACCTTCGTATTCGCCAGAATCAGGTAATTCCGATTCAAGAATCCAGCCGCGAATAAGCCGTTTCGAGTAAGCAAGTAAGACAGCTAGTTCGGGACCGGTCAATCCCTTGCTGGATCGAGACCGTTCACGCAATACTTCAGAAGAAGGAAGTCGCTCCAATGCACGGTCTAAAAGACCTTCTCTCTCAAGCATCACCATCAGTTCCTCATAAGTGTCTGCCATATCGGCAGCAAGGGTGACTTCCCGAGAAAGGATCTGAGCCTGAAGGAAGTTGTCGTAAAGAACACGCTTCACAACATCCTCGGTAATCGTACTAATAACATCATCGCGTTCCGATCGCGTGAGCGATCCTCGCTGCTCAGCTAGTCCTAGCAGAATCTTGAGATTGACCTCGCGGTCAGAACAATTCACTCCACCTGAATTGTCAACGAAATCTGCGCTGACCTGTCCGCCATGCCGGAAATATTCGATTCGAGCATCTTGTGTGAACCCAAGATTGCCGCCTTCAACCGCCACCTTGCACCGGAGGTCCTTTGCATCAACACGAACGCCATCGTTCGTACGATCATCAACCTCCACATGAGTTTCGTCTGAGGCCTTAACAAAGGTGCCGACGCCTCCGTTCCACAACAAATCGACTGGTGCTCGCAAAATCGCTCTAATGACTTCGTCCGGAGTCATTCCCTCGTCTGATACTCCGAGAAGATCGCGTGCAGCAGGCGACAGATCGATTTGCTTCAGCGATCGCTCCCAAATACCACCACCATCTGAAATGAGGTCTCGGTCGTACGATGCCCATGTGGAGTATTCGGCTTCGTGAAGTCGGAGACGCTCAGCAAATGCTTCCAACGCATTGGGATGAGGATCAATAAAAATATGCCGATGATCGAAGGCGGCTACGAGTAATAGTTGATTCGACTGAAGCATGCCGTTGCCAAATACGTCGCCAGACATATCGCCGATACCAATCGCAGTCACTATCCCGTTCTCAAGATTCTGATCCAGCTCATGGAATTTCCATTTCGCCGATTCCCACGCACCACGAGCGGTGACTCCCAGTTCCTTATGGTCGTAACCAGCAGATCCGCCCGACGCGAACGCATCGCCAAGCCAGAATCCGTATTCGTCAGCGATTTCATTGGCCACATCTGAGAAACGCGCTGTGCCTTTGTCAGCTGCTACTACCAAATATGAATCCAGCTCATCGTATATGCGCAATCCTTCAGGATGCACAACGCCACCGTCGACACGGTTGTCTGTTAAGTCAAGCAAACCGCGAATGAAAATCTTATATCCATCCCTGACTGCGGTCCGCAAGGCATCAGAATCTGTGGGCGGATTTCGCAACACATAACCGCCTTTCGCGCCTGTCGGTACGATCACGGCATTCTTCGTCATTTGAGCTTTCATGAGGCCCAGGACTTCAGTTCGATAATCCTCCTTTCGGGTGGACCATCGGATCCCGCCGCGTGCGATGCTCCCACCTCTCAAATGAATTCCTTCAATATCTTCGTTGTATACAAATATCTCGCACAGCGGAATCGGGGAAGGCATCTCCGGAACTTTCGCAGAGAGAAATTTGAGGCTGAGACTCAAGACATCAGGCTGGTAATAAGATGTTCTAAGTGTCGCTTCGATGAGTTCAAGCAGTCCACGCAGAATCCTGTCTTCGTCAAGAGAAACGACCTTTACGAGAGCAGACCGTATCTCCAGCGCGATCGTTTCTGCCTCTTTATCGCCAGGATCAGGCTTAAAACGAGCCTCAAAAAGCTCCACCAGCTTCTCAGCGATAGCTGGGTGGGCGGCGTAGGCATCGTTTAAGTACTCGACAGTAAATCCGGGACGAACTCGCTGCCAGTAAGTGCGGTATGCCCGGAGGATGCAAATTTGTCGATGATCAAGGTTCGACGTCAGTATCAAGCGATGCAGTGAATCAGATTCATTAGCGCCCTCTAGTACGGCAGATACAGCCTCAACCACTCGAGAACCGACGCGCTCGATGTCAAGAAGGTTCCCATCGCTATCAACAACTCCGAAGTCATGGATGAAGTAGTCTCCATCCTCGCTTCTAAGGCGAGTCGGGACCTCTTCGACAACACGCAGGCCAAGATCTTCGAGAACCGGCATGATTACCGAAAGTTCCATCTTCGGCCAGCGCCGGAAAACTCCAAGACGCGTCAGTCGATCCTCATCGCGAGGCCCGTTTTGAAGACCGACAACAATATCTGCCTCGCCCGATCGCACCTCGTCTAGTCGCTGAATATCGCCTACGGAGAGTACGAGGTCAACCGAGGCGCGGTAAGAATCCGGAAACCTCTGTGGCCATAGCTCAGCAAGCTCTGCACCTCGGTCAGTGCCAAGCGAAGTGACAAGTTCCTCGGTGACACGTTCTTCCCAAGTGCGGGCATGTTCCAGAACGGCCGCCTCTATCTCTTCATACGAAACATCAGGTATCTGGTCACCCTTCGACCAAACCGTAAAATGCATACGCGCCGTATCGATTTCTCCGAGAGAGAGCTGATAATCAACCGCTCCTCCGTTAAATCTTTTCATCAACATTCCCTGGAGACGTTTACGCAACTCCGCGCTGAATCGATCGCGAGTAACAACAACAAGGACAGAAACATTTCGCTGTAACAGATCGCTCTGGATAAAAAGTCGTATCCCCTCCTGTTCTTGGGTTTGGATGAGGCTGACAATGCTGTGCTGAATCCCTTCTGTTGCTGTAGCAAACAAACTGTCTTTCGGGAAGCTATTGAAGATTTGAACTATCTGTTTGTGATAGTGCGATCCGGCGATCGTATCTTCGATCTGGAGAATCGATTCGAGCTTCTGTCTCAATATCGGAATGTCTGCGGCAGCCTCCATATAGGCCTTGCTGGTGAAGAGACCGATAAGACGTGCCTCGCCAATCACGCGGGAACCGGGTCCGATGCGCCGCACACCGATGTAGTCCATTCGCGCACGGCGATGAATGGGAGATACGCTATTTGTCTTCGTGACCGCAACGAGATCGCCAACAAGAAACCTCTGCTTCAGATCACGAGACAACTCTTCAAGCGGAACGGGTTGGGAGAAGCTGGAATCCTCATCGCGTGCCAACAGACCGAGACCGGAATCTGGGACAACCGATATTTTGTCATCGTCAGAATATCCCTCGATTTGATACTCTCGATATCCAAGAAAAACAAAGTTTTCGTCAAGCAACCATTCAAGGAATGCAACAGTCTCGTCGACTTCTGCGCGTTCGTAGCGTTCTGCACCGTCGCGAGCGACTTTGATCATGCGATAGACAGCGCTCTGCATCGGTTCGAAATCAGAGACAGCACTACGGACAGCCTCCAACACGCTCAGTATCTCAGACGCAAGAGTCTCAGCATCACCATCGCTGAGACGTTCCGCGAGCTCATAATGCTGTACCGATTCGCGCTGCAAGGAGCCCCTAGCGGAAGTCACTTCCTCTAAGACGCCGCTTTCGTCACGTCGAACTCCCACAACCGCGTGCACTTTCCAGGCAATATCGTGACCGACCGCTTGAATCTCGTTTGATACCGAGTCGACGAGAAAAGGAATATCAGGAACCACGATTTGAAGGATTGAACCGGTTGTTTCAAATCCGTGATCTTTGCTCTGAGGATTGACCACCCTCACGGCCAGCTCTTCCTCCTTGCGGTTAGAGGCAAAGTCGAGAAGAGCGACAACATCCGCACAAACATCATCTAGATCCGCTTGCAAATGTTCTACTGGCACACGCCGTAAGCAGGCATCGAGAAAAGGGCTGAGAGCGTCTGGAATGTCCGAAAAACGCTCAGATGCTCGACAGTACTCGAGTAATTGTTCACGCGAAGACGTCGCTTGGCCCTCGATCACAATCCTACGTTACCTGCTAGTTGCCTCGGGTCAGACGAACTAGTTCTTGCGTCAACGCTTGAGCAGTGGATCCGGCACTCGTTTCACCACCCGCTCTATCACGCCATAAACCCGCTCAGCCATGCCGCGTTCTTCGGGCTCTAAAAGATTTGCCATCACCTTGAGCACCCATTCCATGAGCGGTCGAGATCTCAAACCAGTCCTCGTAAGCGTCCGCATCACTGCGGGCCGGCCCACCGCGATGACGAACGCTCGAGCTACACGGTTGTAGTCACGATATTCTTGTTCGAGTGCATCCTCATAAAACTGAAGCCGCGAAGCGTCGCCGGTTGCTAACGCCTCAGAGACAGCCTTCGCGGCCATACGACCGGTCTCATACGCATAGTCGATACCTTCGCCGTTAAAAGGATTGACAGCACCAGCGGCATCGCCAATCGACAACCAGTTGGGTCCCACTCGAGGGCTAACCGACATCGACATCGGCAGTTTTCCTCCGACCGGATCAGCCAGTAACGAAGATTCGTCTACGCCCCAATGTTCAGGAAGATTGGAGAGGAACGCGTCAAGAACCTGTGAGGTATTGACTTCCTTAAAAGCTTTGAAACTGGAAATAACGCCAGCGCCGACATTGATCGTCCCATCTCCAAGAGGAAAGACCCATCCGTAGCCAGGTAGGGCTCTTCCCTCACGATCCAAAATATTGAGCTGACTCTCTAGCATTGAGTCAGTGGAATTGGCGCTCGCAGCGTATCCCCGTACAGCAAGGCCGTAGGGATAGTCCTTACGGCGAGACGTCCCCAACTTTCGGCCGAAACGGGACAACGAGCCATCGGCAACTACGACAATGCTCGGCTTCATCAACTCGATATCGTTTCTACCATCGGGTTGCTTGATCCTGAGTTCTACAGCATCGAGTCTTCCATCTTCGACAACAGCAACAGCCTCAGTGTTTTGCCGGATCACTGCGCCTTGTTTTTCGGCCAGAATCGCCACCTGCTTATCGAGATCAGATCGTCTGATAACAGCTCCCCAGTTCGGGTAAATGGTGTGTTCAGGCCAAGGAAGTTCGATGACAAGATCTCCGGCGTAAGCACGCAGGCCGGTGATCCTGTGCAGCGTCGGAACATCGAAGTCGAAACCCATATCAACGAGCTGCTTAATCGCACGCGGTGTTAAACCGTCACCACAGGTCTTGTCCCGTGGGTACGATTTTTTCTCGACAACAAGCACGTCGACTCCGTCACGAGCCAGCCAGTGAGCAGCTGCGGCACCAGCCGGACCTCCGCCCACGATTAAAACGTCAGGAGAAGAGGAAGTCACATTCAAAAGATGCGGAGGCTGCGTTCTTCCTTGAGCGAAGCACCAGGAAGGCAACCCCAAGCCACACCAAGAAGTCGCGCAGGAGCAAACACGATGAGGCGAATCAGTTGACTCTTGAAGCTTGCTTCAATCGGCAATTGCATAGTCATTTCGCTCTGAAGGATAAGCACCTGTAGTAACCATTCAATAGTCCAGCATCACAGCCGGTTCAACGAATCCACAGCCTGCCTCTGCCACTGAGATACTTTCGCCTCCGAACGCGACACGCTCATAGAGGACTACCGAGGCCAGTTCCTCAGCCGTGAAGCTCATAGCGAAACCCGGCATTCCGCCGGATACGGGCTTGCTTTGGTCGCCATAGGTTCCCTCTGACCATGCTACAGAGCCAAGTGCAACCCATTCGATATGGTCAACACACGCCGAGAAAGTGGCAACTACCGAACCGCCAGCGAGCGCCGGTCCAGCACCACCGCCTCCCGTGGTTCCATGACATGCCACGCAGTTGGCCTCATATAACGCTTGGCCGACACTAAAAAAATCCAAGCCCGCTGCACCAAACTCCGAACCGTCACAATTGACCGCCTTGCCAGTTACTGGATCAATAGCAAGACGGCCCGCGTTGCCGCAATCCGGACCATTCGGAGCGATCAGCGCATAGAGGATCGCAATAAAGGGAACAACGACAAAAGCAGCAGTCAGCCATCGATGAACCCCGGGGCCAACATCTACAGATTCGGGCTCTATCGCTAGTTCGGGGGGCTCGGCCTCGGGCTCTAGCACTTCCACAGAAATGGGAGCATCCTCGAGCTCAACAGAAACTGTTTCCGCTGCAGGCGCTTCCACGACCGGGCTGGTAGCTGGAGATGCCGACTCAGCCGGTATCTCCACTCCCGCCCATCCGGCTACCACGGCTTCCGGAGTGATTCCCTTTGCAGTGCTTCGCGCTCTCGCTGCGCGATCAAGCATCTCAACGGGAATCCCCGTCTGCTCAAATAACTGTTGAAGCAATTCCTCCACTAGATCAACTCACTCAGTCTCATATGTATTCAAAGCCTCAACGTACGCAGAAACAGCAGCTAAGTCGCCAGCACTCAAGTAGTTGTGCGCAGGCATGGTTGACCAAGGTCTTACCGCTCTCGGATCCTCTAGAAGAGCTGAGACGAAGATCCTGTTAAGACCCCGCGAGCCGGCGAACATTAGATCTGGTCCGATTCTGACAATTCCGGTAACAGCAGGTTCCTCTAGTGCGTAGTCGCCAGGCCGAGCGACAGGACCCAGTCCCACATCCGTGATAATGGCCCGGACCTCCTGGGTATGACAGTACCAACACCCCTCAACGAGATACACATCTCGTCCTGTCTCGACAAGCGTGTCAGCAGAATACTTCCTAGAAGACTCTGCCAAAAGAGTGGCTTCACGGTGTTCCGTTTCAAAAATAGGAAAGACAAAGAGGAGCAAGGCCACTAGCGCAAAAAGTCCCACACTTCCAGTCTGCAACAATCGCAACGGCACTGGTGATCCTGCGGGTAAACCCTCTAATTCATCGAAGTTCTCCGTTTCGTCGGCCGGTGTCTTCTCTGACACGAAAGCTGAAAACAGCGCAGGATCAGAACCAAACCGCCAAACCGCCTTTAATAGCCAAACCTGGGCTAAGGCGAAGAGCCCCAAAGAGACAAACCCAATCCAGCGGTTTCCAGTCCAAACGTCAACGGTCGACCCAAAACCCTCTCCCATACTGGGAAAGCCTTCATTAGCCCCAGCCAGCCAAGTCAAGCCGGACTGGACACCTGAAACTAAAAGAGTGCCCACAGCCACAAGTACCGCAACGGTCGAAACCAATAGGTGCAACCGCGCTGTACGAACTGGCGCGTTCGCCAATGTACCCGACGCATGGTGAATGAATCCCAACAGCCAAAAAGTGACTGCTCCAAGCAGGATTAGAAGGTCCAGCCCATTGACCCACTCAGTCATGCCAACAATGACATTGGAACTGCGCAACCCGAGGCCAAGATTGATGATCGGCACTAAAGCAAAAGCAACTGCACCGGCCACAACAAAACGAATCGAAATGGATTTGGCGCCATCACTCCGGAGTGCTGGCGCCAAATCAACAAGAATTATGGCGACCGGCACTAGGAGCCCGATCGCAAAAACAACACCAATTGTCTCTAGCCAGTCGGGTGCCGTGGTATACGTAAGACGAGCGGCAGAAGCCATCGCGAACACAACCGTGACAGACCAAAACCCCGCGACGGTCAATTGCGTGATGCGGCGAGGATTTTGTCCGGTGATCTTTGAGAATAGGTAGTAAACGACTCCGAGCCCGGCGCCGACGAACCAAAGACCGAAAAGAGTTCCTCGATAGAAACTCGTCTGAAGTGTCGCGTTGACTCCGTTAAGTCCGGGGATCCCTCCGACTACGTGTGACAGCAGTAGCCAGACAACGGCCGCTCCAAAATACCAATCTGCAGGCGAGAGGCCATCGGCCCGATTCGTTGCCACGTGACTGGTAACAACACGGACAACTAGCAACAAGCCAAGCGCGATCAATCCGTCGATCCAGATTGGAAACTCAAGATACTGACGCCCTTCATTGCCTCCGGCAAGAACCGCGATCGTTCCCGCTAGATAAGAGACTGCAAGCAGGCATGCGGCCAGCATTGCTGTTCTCTGACGGCGCAGCGGGAAACCCGACACCCGAGGAAGGATGTAATAAGCGGCACCGATAAGCCCCAAAGTAAGCCAACCGTAAACAAGTAGGTTGATTGCAGCCGGATAGAGGCGCCCGTAGGAGAGAACCGCCACCTCGCTGAACGCATCGGGAAAAACAAGGCGGGCGGCGGACAACGAGAGCATCAGGGATGACACCGCCAGAAAGAAAATAGCGAGCCGAAGGTGCAAAACAGCTACACCGCCAGCGAATAAATCCTCGTCCTGATCCTGAGGAATAATGTCGTCACGGAGAGATTCGGATGTCGGTTCCGAGGTCATCTCTCCGATTCCTCTCTCGTGCGTATTCGCAGGTATCCATTCTTGAAGGTGTGCCTGAGGTTAGCTATCGGAATCGAGCGCCGAAATCCAATAGCTCATCTCTGCTCGGAACGGCATAGAATGAGCAGGCGCTGAGACCAGATTATGGTGCCCAAACCAACCGTACAGGAGAGCACACTGGACCATCGGAAATACTTCATAATTGGCATCGCGCTCACGACAGTGGGCGCTGTGACCACTGTCCTCGGTTTTGAGTTTGCTCATTTCTCAGGTCAGGTCGAGCCCAAAGATCTTCTCGGACGAGATGCCTGGGCTTGGATCCCTCGCGGCTGGACGTGGGAACTTCTCGGCCAGGTCGTAGCTCTCGGCGGAGTAATGCTGCTGATGGCTGGTATCGCCCTTGCCTTTCTATATCGTCGCAAGCTGACCTGGGCCCGAGCGTCGCTGGGCGCCCTGTTGTTCACAGGGCTCACGATCATTGTCTATGGAATAGTGCCCAACCAGTGGCTCTCGATCACCCAAGGAGAGTTGAGTTGGACAGGCGCTAAGACAGCACTCACAATTCCGAAATGGATGGTCCTGAACAACGACGTTTCAATCAGTTTGGCGGCCATCAAAGACGCTGTATCAGGGGGCTACAACGTAGTCGCTACTGGCGCAATTGTGGCAATCATGTATCAATGGCAGGAACGGGAGAAGAAAAGAAAGGCCGGACCTCCTCCCCAACCAATATCCAATTACGGCAGACCCGTCACTCGAATTGGCAGGAATTGAAAAATGGCAAAATCTGATGTCTGGTTCGAGATACCTCCGATGCGCGACGACTATCAACTGGCAGAGGTTTCCGACAGCTACCTCTCTGCAGCGGTCAAGCCAAAGCAGTTTCTCCATATCAACGAGTCTGAGTGCATCTTGTGCGAAGGCTGCGTCGATATCTGCCCATGGAAGTGCATCCACTATCTCTCACTCGATGCCATCTCAGAAGCTGTCAACGTCGCGCATCCAGACGAAAAACCAGAGAACGGTGGTTTCTTCATCGTTGATGAAGATGAATGCACGCGCTGTGCGCTATGCATCGACCGATGTCCTACCAATGTCATCTCATTGGGAAAATTCTCTGGATCTCTGGCAGAACAAGCTCAACAGTACGCCGAGACACCTTGGGAATACGACAACGGGGACAGAGATTTCAAGAACGGCTACTTATATGGAGCACGCTGGTAATCGCCGAGGATTTTGAGAGACTGTAAGGGCAAAGGAAACTACGACCGCGAGGAGGTCGGGTGGCAAACGGAAACAGCAACGGACGACCGGGTTTGAAAATCCGTGTCGGAGAGGCGCTAGGCCACGTTCGAGAAAGCGAAGTGTGGTCAAGCATCTTCCGTCCTGGCTCTCCGTTTAGAGCAGGCTATTCCGACAGTCCCCGCAACCGGTCGTACGTCATCATGAACAATGTGCTTTACCACCTTCATCCAGTGAAAGTAAAGCGCCATGGGGTTCGCCTCTCCTACACGCTCTGTCTCGGTGGTTTGAGCTTCTTTCTGTTCATTCTCCTCACGATCACAGGTATCTTCCTCATGTTTTACTACCGCCCCACTTCACCTGCTGCTTTCAACGACGTAGCCGCCCTGTCTACTGACATCGCCTTTGGTCAGATGACCAGAAACCTTCACCGTTGGGGCGCCCACCTGATGGTGCTGACCGTTTTTTTGCACATGTGTCGTGTCTTTTACCACGGTGCATACAAGCCTCCGCGTGAGTTCAACTGGGTCGTTGGCGTAATCTTGTTGCTGCTTACGTTGCTGCTGTCATTCACGGGATATCTACTGCCGTGGGATCAACTCGCCATTTGGGCTGTGACAGTGGGAACCAATATGGCGGCCTATACACCAGTATTCGGGAGCCAAGTCTCTTTTGCATTGCTTGGTGACATCCAAGTAACCGCCAACACGTTATTACGCTGGTACGTACTTCACGTGTTGTTCTTACCCTTCATCATCGTCGTATTCATGGCAGTCCACTTCTGGCGGGTACGCAAGGACGGCGGAATCTCGGGTCCCCTGTAGGAGAACAATGACCGAAATTCCAGAGGAAATTCTCCGGCGTAGCGCCGAGGCTCGCGCCAAGGCGACGGGTCGAGACGTTGCAGAGGTCTTGGCCGAAATGCGAGGAGACGACTCGCCCTCCTCAGCTAAGGAAGCTTCTATTGAGCAGCCAACGGCCACCGCAGCTGCACCCACGGCACCAGAAAAACCATTGCCGACAGAGGAAATTCCCGAAATTCCAGAAGAAATCCTCCGACGCGCCGCTGAAGCTCGTGCTGAAGCGACGGGCCAAGACGTCGAAGTAGTCTTAACAGAACTGCGTCAGGGTGCTCCACCGTCGATATCACCTCCTCAGCCAGCAACGGCCGTCGCATCACAAATCCCCGTAGATCCGCCATCGTCAATCGTCCCCGAAGTCGCTCCAACAGCTTCCGGTTCTGCCGCAGCGGCCCCAGTCGAACAGAGACCGGATCTGGCTACCCTCGCCGAACAGACCGGAATCCCAGCACATTTGCTAGAGCGCTCATATAGAGCAAGAGCCAAAGCTGAGGGACGGGAAGAACCCGTTCCTGGAGAAGTAGACGGCCCAGTGTCAGCCCCAGCCGTTGCTGCGTCAGGCGCGGCAACGGGATCCGTGTCCACCGCAGCTCCCGTTGCTGCAGTTCCCGAAGGAGTCCGAACTCAACGACTTCTAACCGTCGTCAAGGCCGGAGCTATCCAACAGGTAAAGAAGGAACCCACCGACAAGGTCAACACTTGGCCCCATCTACTCGCCATCGAATTCGTTGCATTAATGGTTGTCACGGTTGCCCTGTTTGTATTCTCAGCGTTTGTCGATGCTCCGTTGCTCGAATTCGCCAACTTCAATGACCAACCCAATCCTTCTAAAGCACCCTGGTATTTCCTCGGGCTGCAAGAACTGCTGTCCTACTTTGACCCTCAGGTAGCTGGCGTGTTGATCCCTGGAATAGGGCTACTTGGTCTGGCGATCATCCCCTACATAGACCGAAACCCTTCAGTTAAACCATCTGACCGCAAACTGGCGATCATGACTTTCTCATTTTTTGTAATGGCTTCCGGAATTCTGACGATTTTCGGTTCTTTCTTCCGGGGCCCCGGCTTCAACTTCGTCTTCCCTTGGGTAGACGGCATCTTCTTTGATTTCTGATGGATGCGACTGCACTCTTCATCATCGGCGTAGTCATCGCTTCGCTTCTAGCGGCTGCGGCGGTGTTCTCTGTGGCTTTCCGTCGAGGACCGACAAGTCGCCCCGTCGCTACTTCTTCAACTGGCGTTCTGAACAAACGAACAGTCAAACGCGATCTCAAAGCGCGCGCTGAGCAAGAAAACGCAGAAAAAGACGCCGCGTCCGTTGCAGAGCTCGCCGAAGAAGAACTCGCAATTTCTAATGAAGAGAAAGAGCCAATTCCGGATCCACTGCTCGATCGTGAACAGGTAAGCGCTGAAGAATTCGACTCCGCACGCCGCAAGTTTTTCAATCGCGCCATCCTCGGACTCTTTGGCGGAGCATTCCTAGGAGGGCTCACGATCAGCTTTCTCGCATTCCTTTGGCCCAAACTCAGCGGAGGATTCGGTTCCGCAATCGTCGTAGGAAAGATCGAAGATTTACGTCGCGAAATCGCTCAAGGAGATGGCAGCTTTGTCCCCAAATTCGCTGCGGCAGCCCAGAGCTGGATCGTTCCGTATACACCTACAAGTTCCGATACAACCTCTCAATTTGACGAACTTCCGGTAACTGCAGGCGGAACAAACGGAGAACTCGCTCTGATGGCTCTTTGGCAGCGCTGCGTGCACCTCGGATGCCGGGTTCCTTCCTGTGTGTCATCTCAAGGTTTTGAATGCCCTTGCCACGGGTCCAAATACAACCTTCATGGTGAATACGAAGATGGTCCTGCCCCTCGCAATTTGGATCGCTTTGCTGTGGAGCTAAACGACAGAGGAGAACTCGTAGTACTAACCGGGAATTGGGAAATAAAGAAGGCTTTGCAATTGTCACTTTCGGCTGGTTATTAATTGCAATGGTAGGCGCATTGCCGTACTTTTTCTACCAAGACTTTCTTGGAAATGGAATAGACCAGCAAGTTTCAAGTTTCACCCGCTTTACGGATAGCTACTTTGAGTCAATGTCAGGTTTTTCAACCACTGGGGCAACAATTCTGACTGATATTGAACACTTACCACATGGAATTCTGTTTTGGAGAAGTTTCACACACTGGTTTGGTGGCATGGGTATTTTAGTCCTAGTTGTCGCAATTTTGCCCTTGCTTGGCGTCGGTGGTATGCAATTGTATCGGGCCGAAGCACCAGGGCCACAAAGCGACCGGATGACTCCAAGAATCCAAGAAACAGCAAAAGTTTTATGGTGGGTTTATGTTCTATTCACTCTAGTAGAAGTAGCTTTTCTGTGGGTTGGAACAGTTTGGATCGTACCTGAAAACGTGCGTGAAACCTTTGGCGAAGGACTGTATAACGCTTTTTGTCACGCCTTTGGAACCATGGCTACTGGAGGCTTCTCGCCTAAGAACTCTAGCATTGGTCACTATAATAGCCTTTATATTGATATAATTATCATGGTTTTCATGTTCATTGCGGGAACTAATTTCTCCCACCACTATAAGGCACTCAAGGGTGACTTCCATAACTATCTAAAAGATGAGGAATTTCGATTTTACGCCTTTATGGTTGGATTGATAGTGGTGATTTTAGTGATTAATACCACGTGGCAATCTGTTACTATAATTAACGATGTTACCTCCTCAGTGACCCAAAATCAAATTGTAAAAATAGGACGCGAGACCTATCCAGTGACCAATAAACAGGTCCAATACAAAGACCAAATTTATTTTGTTGACGAAAGCCTTGCACAAATTGTAATTGACGGCTCCGCTTATGATATTTACCACGCAACCCCTGTCTACAATTCCATTGGCGAAGCATTACGCTTCGTAGGATTTCAGGTTTTAGCCATCGTTACCACAACGGGTTACGGAACTACAGATTTTGAACAGTGGCCATTTATGTCGCAAGTAATATTAGTTTTCCTAATGTTTTTTGGTGGTTGTGCGGGATCAACTGGTGGTGGGATGAAACAAGTTCGGTTTTTACTTTTGATTAAACATGGGTATCGTGAAATTAAGCATTTGATTCTGCCACATGCCGTCTTACCTATAAAGTTAAATGGCCAAGTTGTTCCTCCAGAAACTATAACTAATATTTTGGGCTTTTTCTTTATCGGTGTAGCGGTATTTACAGTAGCAACAGTTGCCCTAACAGGATTAGGACTAGACCTAATCAGTGCAAGCACTGCGGTTGCATCTGCACTGATGAACATCGGCCCAGGGTTAGGAAGTGTTGGACCAATGAACAATTATGCACATATTCAGCCAATCGGCAAATGGGTTTTGTGTTTATGCATGCTTTTAGGCCGCTTAGAACTATACACCGTACTAATACTGTTTACACCACAGCTTTGGAAGAAGTGATGCTTCATCGATTTCGACATACTATTTACACATTTCCTTTATTTCTCTTTTTGACAGTTGTGTGTATAGGAAAAAACGCTAATTTACAGCAGGAATTATCAGATTCCCGTAAAAATGCTATTGTTAAAGCCATCGAATATGCAAGTCCCGCTGTCGTCAATATTAGCACAACGCAAATTCAAGAGTATACAGTTAACCCATTTTTTCAAGATCTCTGGTCGCCATTCTTTGACATGCCATTCCAAATACCTCAAAAACGGGAACTTCATGGATTAGGTTCCGGGATTATCATTAATAAAGATGGATATATTCTTACGAACCAACATGTAATCAAAGGTGCTGATTTTGTTGAAGTTATTCTGTTTGACGGGCAGGAATTCGAAGCTCAGGTTGTGGGATTAGACCAATCATCGGACCTTGCCGTTCTGAAGATTGCACCTTCTTCTCAACTACTCGAAATTCAATTCGGACATTCAAATGATTTGATGATTGGCGAATGGGCCATTGCCATAGGACATCCGTTTGCATCTGCTGTAGGCAACCCTAAACCAACAGTCACTATCGGTGTTGTTAGTGCCAAAAACCGAACTTTAAAAACAGAAAATAGGCTTTATCGTCATCTGATTCAGACAGACGCTTCGATCAATCCCGGTAATAGCGGAGGTGCACTAGTTAACCTTCATGGTCAACTAATTGGGGTCAATACAGCAATTTATTCCACAAGTGGAGGATCTCAGGGCATTGGCTTCGCAATTCCCGCAGATATTGCCAAAAAAGTTGTTACGAGGATTATTGACGATGGTGCAATTATTCCGCCAGCAATTGGGTTGGGTGTACAAAATTTAACGCAGGACCTAGCCGAAGCAGTGGATTTCTCAGAAACAACTGGAGTTCTTGTATCACAAGTGAAGGATGGAAGCGTCGCTGCTCTATCTGGAATTAAACGTGGTGATGTTATCACAAGAATAAATAATCAAACAATAATGGATCAAGACGAATACCGTGCGATTACTCGGTTAATTAGTAAAAATGAAGAGATCACTTTCCAGATATTTCGAGCTGGTATTCAACAACAAATCAAAATTACAATTAAAGAAATGCAACGCAACTATGAAATCGATGGTTGGGAATTAAAGGTTAGACAGCAACATAAGAACGAATTGAATCATTACGGCCATCGTGGTGTAATTGTGTCTAAAATTAATAAAGGCAGTGAACTTGCGAGGAAAGGACTGCAAAAAGGAGATTTGATTTATAAGATCGGGAATATCGAAATCGATTCACTAGAAGATTTTAAACAGATTGTTGTCCGATTGCGCCGTAATCAGAGGTTCTCACTTTTTTTTGAGCGAGATCGTGAGGAATGGGCTATTCGCAACCTTTTCGTTCGGTAAACAATCAATTTATGTCATTGATGAAATCCACAGCAGGAAAGTGAGTAGACATTGAAATGGGAAAAAAGGGTATTGAAGAAGGACCACGCGTCTTAAAAAGAAACCGAGTTCCATTGATAATCGGCGGCATCGTTTCAACAGTTATCTTAATCTCCATCGTGATATTAATGCAGTCAGATGAAGACAACACTGAAATAGTCAACATGGACAGCCAAGAATTCAAAGATTTACGTGAACAAGCACGAATCGACCACAGTGGTAAAAAGTATGAACAGGCTATCCTAAAACTAAAAGGGGCTTTGAAAATGCGACCTCAAAATTCAGAGGTCTGGAATGACTTAGGGGCAACCTACTATGCACTGGGATTAGAATTCGCAGGTAGTACTTGGCCATCTTGGGAACGAGATTTAACAGCTAATACAATTTCTGAAGGACATCTGGAGCTTGAAACCGCGTTGCGTGAAGTTGAATCTGGATATTTAGCTTTTATCTGCCCTCATGGAATGGCTGCACAAATTGCACAAAAAGCAAAACAAAAAGGAGCATATGTCTCCAATAAGCATTGGTCCAGTACGAGCAAAAAAGTTAATATTATTGTTGGAAGGACAAAAGAGTTTTTTTTGAAAGCACGTGATTCATGGACGGCCCCTAAGATGGACCCCAATAAACGGGAAATGAAACAGTGCGCTTTGATGAGCAGAAAAATTTGTGAATGTCCGTTCGTACTAAAAACAGAATCACTGTGTGAAGATACTAAGACACGTGTCGTAATTATTCCAAGTCATGATGTAGGAGCCCATGGGTGAGTAGGCGCAGCTGTCATCAGAAACGTAATCCAGTTCACCAGCGGGGTTGGTGCAATCAGGAGTGTAGTGCCAATAGAAACGAGTGACGG
>CAJWGC010000004.1 GCA_913031525.1 uncultured Acidimicrobiia bacterium
GATTCGAGACCTTATATGACCAGCTACTGGCGATAGACGGTGAGATCGCCCGAGCCGGTAGACAGGCTCACCATGTTCGGCGCGGTATCGTCATCGTTTATTTTTATATCAGTGCTACCGGAATCGGCGTCAGTATTGAGGTTGTAAGGCCCTTCCGCTAGCTGTGCAGTGACATTTCCGGTGTCAGTTTCCACCGTTAGATTTGCAATCACGTTTTCGAAAGACACATCGATATTCCCTGATGTTGCGATGAAAGTTGCACTAGAGGCCTCGAGTCTTGTTCCTACGATGTTTCCTGAATTTGTGTGGACATGGATTTCACCGAGAACTGTGTTGAGGAATACGGTTCCGGAATCAGTGTGCACGTCGACTGGAGCTTCTATACCGACAATCGTGATATCTCCTGAGCCGCTAGAGGCTGTCACTTCTGAGCTTTTTGGCACATTGATTGTATAGAGCGCGGAGCAGTCCGATGAAGGGTCGCATCCATCCGAGACGATCAACACTCCTTCGATCACTTTGGGTTCAAAGGGGGGTTTGTCACCCGAGAAGGATGCACTGGCAAACCATTCAGATGGCCCGGTGGTCTGTTGGACAGTTACATCCCCTGATCCCACTGTGATAACAACGCGTGTGAAGCTTTCTTCGATTTGGGCGTCGGCTTCCATTGATCCTGAGGAACAGGAGGTGGCCAGTAGCGCTAGTACGACAATTGATATGGAGAGTAATCGTGTTTTCATGATGGTCTCGTTAGTCCGTTGTGTCGATGCCACACTAGGCAACTCGATCTCGTGTCGATTCATATCGTTATCCTGCAGCCTCGTCTGACGATAAAAGGATACCTTTTGGCAGAACCATTCCGACGGCTGTTACAGGCACTTCGGTTTGAACGAGACGCGTTTGTTTGGATGGATTTCAATGATCGTGCTACCGGCGATGCATTGATCTTCGTAATCATGACAACGGTGGGGTTGCTGCTTTCTTCTGGTAACACCATATTTGGCCTGGTGACTTCTGGTCGGGGGCTCAATGCCCTCTTTGGAACCTTCCTTGACGGTGTGATTTTTTGGCTGCTCTTCTCCGCGATCCTGTTGTTCGTAATCCGCATGTTGTTCCAGGCTCCAGCGAATTATCCGATTTTGCTGAGAACTGTCGGTTTCGCTTATCCGGCGATGTTGATACAGATCTTCACTTCTCGGATCAATGTTCATCCTCTTTTTGATTTTCTGCTCGGTGCGATCTGGTTTCTGCTCATTGTTGCTGCTGGTGTCCGATACGAATCTCGGATTCGTTCAGAGCGGGTATACGGAGCAGTTGGGCTGTCGATGGTCCTTTGGATTATCGTCTCTTCGATTCTCGGACCTGGCTTTTTCTAGCGCTCTGACGAATTGTGCCCAATTACCGTCTAGATCTCGCTTACATTGGATCGAATTTCCATGGCTATGCCTCTCAGCCCGGTATTCGGACGGTCCAAGATGAGTTGGAAACCGCCCTTTTCCATCACACAGGACGTGTCGAGACCGCTGTTGCGGGACGCACCGATAAGGGTGTTCACGCGGTCGGCCAGGTAGTGAACTTTCGGTGTGATACCGATCTCAATCAGCGGCGAGTGATGCGATCACTGAACAAGCAGCTTGCACCTGATATCGCTGTAACGAAAATCGAGATCGTCTCTGACGACTTCCACGCTCGTTTTTCCGCTATGGGACGTCATTATCGGTATCTTATTTTGACGCGATTCGCGCCAGATCCATTCCTCGCACAGACTGCATGGCATTACGGGTCGTCTCTTGATATCGATGCTATGAACGCGGCAGCTGATCGTTTTGTAGGAGAGATGGATTTCGCCTCCCTCTGCCGTCGTTCTGGAGAGACTTCTACTGTCCGTCTTGTTCGTCGAGTCAAGTGGTACGAAATAGGCCCGGAACTTCTCTGCTATGAGGTCGAGGCAAGTTCTTTTTGCCATCAGATGGTGAGATCGATGGTGTCGCTATGCGTTGACGTAGGTAGAGGAAAGATCGACCAATCGGAGGTCATTTCCATCCTTCTGGCCCGAGATCGAGGTGTGGGGCGTGGTGCAGCGCCTGCACATGGGTTGGCTTTGATGAAGGTCGATTACCCCAGTCAATAAGTTTTGCGGGCGAACTCCAGGATGGAATGTGCTGGAATCGTGTTATCGAATTGGAAAACAGTTCTGGCCTATCACTGGGTCAGATGTATCGCTCTGCCCATTGCTGATTGTGTGCCTCAGTATCCGATCTTATCGTCTGGCTTTCTATTCGATCTGCACTCCTCTAGCATGCACGCTGCTCCGCGATCGCTGGAGCTATTCCTGACTCCGATTCGGTTACGCACGCATGAAGCCCAAACTGCAGACAACTTTCACCCCCAAGCCCGGCGATATTGATCGGAAGTGGTGGGTTGTTGATGCTTCCGGTGTTCCCTTGGGGCGACTCGCCTCGAAGGTAGCCTTTTTATTGCGAGGCAAGCACAAGCCAACTTTTGCGCCACACTTCGATGGAGGCGATTTCGTGATTGTGATCAATTCGGCAGAGATCGGCGTCACTGGGAAGAAAGAACAATCGAAACGGTATTATCGCCATTCCGGCTTTCCTGGGGGGTTGAGTGAGTTATCTCTCGCGGAGCTACGTAGCAGCAATCCAGAGCGCATTATTGAGAGCGCGGTGAAAGGTATGCTCCCTAAGAACCGAATTGGGCGCAAGATGATTGGCCGCCTCAAGCCCTATCCTGGCATTGAGCACCCCCACACATCGCAACGTCCTGAAGCCCTCGTATTTTCCGACGTGCGTCAGGTGGTTTCCTGATGTCCGGCCCACTTGTCCAGGCAACCGGCCGACGTAAGAGTTCGGTTGCAAGAGTTCGACTCTATGAAGGTACCGGAAAGTTCGTAGTAAACGGACGGTCGCTTGAAGAGTATTTCCCGCAACCCGCGCTACAGCTCCGGGTTCTCGAGCCTCTGAAAGTTACCGATCTCGCGACGGCATACGACGTTCACGTTCAGCTTCAGGGTGGCGGATTCACCGGGCAAAGTGACGCGTTGCGACTTGGTATCGCTCGAGCCATTGTGGGGGTCAACTCCGAGCTGAGGACCACGCTCAAACGGAAGGGGCTTCTTACGAGAGACTCCCGAAGAGTAGAACGCAAGAAGTACGGCCTGCGCAAGGCGCGACGCGCACCGCAGTTCACCAAACGATGAGTGGAAGAAGGTCCGTCGTCCCCATCACGACCTGATGGACGACGCAATTGTGCGATTGTTTGGTACGGATGGCGTGAGAGGGCGCGCCAATGAGTTCGTTACACCCGAGCTCGCTTTCGATCTTGCTCGCGCTGCTGGGATGAGCAGTGATGGTCCTGTGGTGATTGGGCGCGATACGCGTCGCTCGGGTTCCATGCTGGCTTCAGCTCTTCATTCAGGGTTTAACACAGTTGGTGTTGATACCGTCGATCTGGGAGTTATTCCCGTTGGAGCTGTCTCCTGCCTGAGCCGCGAGATTGGTGCTCAACTTGGCGTGATGGTGAGCGCTTCTCACAATCCGGCGGAGGACAATGGCGTTAAATTCTTCGATCGGGATGGCGCAAAGCTCTCTGACGATTCTGAATTTGCGATAGAGCAGCGGGTTCAATCCGGCTCACCATGGCCATGTCTATCCGGCCTGGAAGTAGGAGTGCAGTCCGTCATGGACGATGCGGTTGAACAGTATGTAAAGCAGATTCTATCTGGATTCGAATACGATCTGAGTGGTATCGAATTCGCCGTTGATTGCGCTAATGGAGCTGCGATACATGCGGCCCCGCTTGCTCTGCGTAGCCTCGGGGCTGTTGTAGAGGTTTTCGCTGCAGAACCTGATGGCGCGAACATCAATGACGGTTGCGGAGCGACTAATCCCAGTTATCTAGCGAAACGAAGCAATGGCCGAGTGGGTCTTTGTTTCGACGGAGATGCCGATCGCTTGATCGCGATTGATGAGGATGGTGCTTCGGTAAACGGCGATGTACTTATGGCTGTCTTCGCTCGCTATCTGAAGGAGCGCAATCAACTGCAGAACGATCTTGTTGTAACGACCGTGATGTCGAATCTTGGTTTTAGCAAGGCGATGGAGAGAATTGGTGTCAAGGTATTGCGAACCCCAGTAGGGGATCGCTATGTCTTAGAAGAGATGCGAAGAGCGAAGGCGGTTCTGGGAGGAGAGCAATCGGGTCATATCCTGTTGTCAGACCGCTCTGCTGGCGATGGAATTCGCACTGCTCTTCAACTCGCTGCTGTGATCACATCAACGGGACGCGAACTTAGAGAGCTGCGGAAGGGTATGAAGGAATTTCCTCAGGTACTAGAGAACGTATCTGTTGCCCGAAAGGAGGCACTCGTGGATTCAGAGCGGGTGTGGATAGAAGTCGCGGATGCCGAGCGGAGGCTGGCCGATGATGGGAGGGTGCTTGTGCGTGCATCCGGAACTGAACCTTTGATCCGCGTCATGGTGGAGGCATCGACAGTGTCTTTGGCCAGTGAGGTGGCGAGTCATCTTTCCGGGATTGTCGCCGAGGAGTTGGGTTAGAACTCGTTTCTTTGCGGACAAACTATTGCATACTCGTGTCGTATAGATATCCTGTCCGCATAATTGAACGTTGACCGGAGAATAATTCCAAGCGCCTGCCCTCGCTGCGGCGAGGTAACGAGGAAGAGGGATCATCGAAACTGTCGGCGGGTGCCCTCTCGGCTACTCACAGTCGTGATGGGGTGAGTAAATTCCGAGGGTGACTTCGGGGACAGAGATCACTCCTATGTGAGGCAGAAATCCTTTTCTGCAGCCTCCTCCGGTCTGAAATCGAGGAGGTGGATACGTGTGCGGAATCATGGGCTATGTCGGCCCGCGTCAGGCCGCTCCTCTGTTGCTCGATGGGCTACAGCGGCTTGAGTATCGCGGGTACGACTCCGCCGGAGTGGCTGTTGCCAACGGCCCTATCAGTGTGCGTAAGGCTGAAGGTAAGATCGATCGTCTTGCCGCGTTGTTACAAAAGGAGATGATCGAAGGTTCGGTAGGAATCGGCCATACTCGATGGGCTACGCATGGAGCACCTAGTGACCGTAACGCCCATCCTCACGCTGACTCTTCGGGAAAATTCGTTGTTGTCCATAATGGGATTATCGAAAACTTTGCTCAGCTCAGATCAGAACTGGGGAGCAAAGGTCATGAGTTCACGTCGGATACGGATACGGAGATCCTCGCTCATCTGATCGCTCGCCGTTATGACGGGGATCTAGTAAGTGCAGTGCGTAGCGCTGTAGCTAGTGCCGAAGGCGCCTATGCCCTTGCCGCGATCTCAGAGCACGAACCCGACAAGATTGTTGCTGTACGGCGCATCAGCCCGCTTGTCGTGGGCCTCGGTGATGGGGAGACGTTTCTCGCGTCCGACATCCTGGCAGTGCTGCATCATACGCGGGACTTTCTTATCGTCGAGGATGACGAGATGGTGGTTGTGACCGAAGACGGCGCGACTATCGAATCGATTAGCGGTAGCGAAATCGATCGCCCAGTGATGCACGTCGATTGGGATATTGAGCAAGCTGAGAAATCAGGTTTTGATCATTTCATGCTGAAGGAGATACATGAACAGCCATCGGTTATCTCCGAGACGATCGCTGGTCGTCTTGACAATCACAATCATGTCCGCCTTGAGGGTGTAAACCTCGACAGCACATTTGCAGATGAGCTCAACCAAATTTGTATAACTGCCTGCGGCACTGCGTACCACGCGGGTCTCGTGGGTCGAGAGATTTTTAGCCGATTGCTCAGAATTCCAACCTCTGTCGAGTACGCCCATGAAATGCGTTATGCCGAACCGCTGATTGCGTCTGGAAGTCTCACTTTGGCCATCAGCCAGTCTGGTGAAACTGCTGACACTCTGGCAGCTGCTCGGCTAGCGCGTTCTCAGGGATCACGGTTGCTCGCGTTAACCAACGTTGTCGGAAGCACCTTAAGTCGCGAAGCCGACGACGTCCTCTATACGAGGGCAGGTCCCGAAATGTCGGTCGCTTCGACGAAGGCTTACATGGCGATGCTGATTGGACAGTATTTACTGGCGCTTCACATCGGTTCTGCCAAAGGCGTGCTAGAAGAGGAATTAGTAGAGCGGATTATGCGCGGTCTTCACGCCCTTCCGGCAGATATTGAGACCATTATTGAGAATGACGAAGAGATTGTTACGGCAGCGAGGAGTATCGCTTCGGCAGAGGACCTGTATTTCATCGGTCGCGGTCTCGACTATGCCGTTGCCATGGAAGGTTCTCTCAAACTCAAGGAAATTAGCTATCTCCATTCCGAAGCGATGCCTGCTGGTGAGCTTAAGCACGGGACTTTGGCTCTTATCACTGAGGGGACACCTGTGATTGTTGTTATCACTCAGCAGTCTGTCTATGAAAAGACCATTTCTGCGATTCAGGAGGTTAAAGCGAGAGGAGGTCGTGTTATTGCTGTGGCATACCAAGACGATCCCATTATCTATGAGCTTGCTGATACGGTGCTGGGGATTCCACGCAGTGACGATCTCTTCGGTCCTGTGGCTGCTGTAGTCCCGTTACAGCTTCTGGCTTACCATGTTGCTCGGTTGCGCGGCCATGATATTGATCAGCCGCGGAATCTCGCTAAAAGTGTGACGGTTGAGTAGCCAATCTAGTGAGCTGGTTAGTGTCCCCTGCTTGGTGGCCGAATTCGTGAAAAAAATCGTTATACCGAAAGATTTCAATGGCCCGCCTCGTTCCGCCAATGGGGGTATTGCGGCTGGGTTTTTAGCCAAAAAGATCGGTGGTGTTGTGACGGTGCGTCTTTTCAGCCCACCTCCGCTCGCGACGCCAATCGAAGTCATCAGCACAAGCAAAGGTCGGGAGGCTCACTTCAACGGCGACATTATTATGACTGCAGAGCCTGGTTTTCTAGATCTGGAGCCGCCACGGATAGACCGTAAACAAGCGGAAGCCGCCACTGCCCCTTTTGTGGGTCATTCTGCAGTTACGTGTTTTGTGTGTGGCCCTGACCGTGACTCAGGGTTGCATCTGCTCCCCGGATCGGTCGAGGGGAAGCCAGTTCATGCCACTACATGGACTCCTTCTTCGTCGACGTTGGGAAGTGACGGTTTCGTTCTAGAGGAGATCGTGTGGGGAGCACTCGATTGCCCGGCAGCGATCATGTTTACCCGACTTTTTCCAGATGAAGATTTTTTTGCAGCGCTGGTTACGATTACCGCTCAGATCGTGAAGCCCCTTGAGGTCGGCGAGACCTACACCGTGGTTGCCTGGCCCAGGGGACGAGAGGATCGCAAGCTTTATGCCGGTACCGCGCTTATGGACTCTGCAGGGTACGTAAACGCTCTCTCTGACCAAGTATGTCTTTCCATGCCGGCGGAATGGGGCGGTGCAGGATGAATATTGTCGGGATGGGGGTCGACCTTGCTGAAATTGATCGGATTCGAGGTCTTCTACAACGCTACGGGCAACGTTTCAAAACCCGTTGCTTTACTGACCATGAGTGGGGTTACGCTCACCGCTATTCTGATCCTTCGGCTCGCCTCGCTGCACGTTTCGCTGGTAAAGAAGCAGTGATGAAAAGTCTTGGCGTTGGATGGCGAAAAGTCTATTGGACAGATATCGAGATAACGGGAGGCGGAATGCCGACCGTCAATCTTTCGGGCACAGCTTTACAGAGAGCTGAATCGATCGGCGTTGACCAGGTGCTTGTAACGATCACCCATACGGGCGATAAGGCACTTGTTTTCGCGTTATCTCTAGCAGGATGAATGCACGCGGTGGATTTCGATTGATGGATCTTGGAATTAGATGCAAAGGGTGATAACTCCTAAGGAGTCAGAGCGACTTGATCGGGTTTCATCTGAACCGTTAGATCTTCTCATGGAACGAGCTGGATTTAGTGTCGCGATTGCTACAGCGATGCTCGGAGCCGGTTATGGGAAGCGGGTAGTCGTTCTCGTTGGAAGTGGCAACAACGGTGGCGATGGTTACGTGGCTGCGCGCTATCTCGCCGATCGAGGCTGCGCTGTGCGCGTACTCGCACTTCGTACTCCTCAAGGTGCTTTTGTTGAACAGGCCGCGGCTCGAGCTGCGGCGAGGGGGGTAGAGATCGACGAATTAGGTTCGTTGCTCCCTGCTGATTTTGTGGTTGACGCTCTTTTCGGAGTTGGTTTTCGCGGTGAGTTACCTGCTAGCGCTGCCGCTTGGATTGCACACCCTGCTCCGGTTGTTTCCGTAGATGTACCTTCGGGCCTTGATGCTGCTACTGGCGCGGTGAGGGGAGCCTGTTTCACTGCTTCCCGAACTGTGGCTTTTCACGCTCTCAAGACTGGACATTTACTTGGCGAGGGTCCAGAGAGATGTGGAGAAATAGAGGTGGTCGATATTGGATTAGAGGGAGGAGAGGCTGAATTGCTCCTCTGCGGCCAGGAAGATGCTCCGCTCCCTGAGCGCGTACGGAAGGAACACAAATGGTCGGCCGGTTCGGTCGTTGTCGTAGGTGGATCTCTCGGCCTTACCGGTGCGCCTTTGTTGGCGGCTACTGCGGCTTTGAAGATGGGAGCCGGCTCAGCCGCGATCATATGCCCTGGGGCGTTACAGAACGTTTATGCTGCGGCTTCATCAGATCTTATGACCCGGGCAGTCGGTTCCGGGACAAAATTTGCTTCGAAGGATGATGAAGCCGTTCTCGCCGCTGCCAGTCGTTTCGATACGATGGTTCTTGGGCCCGGACTCGGCCCTAACCAAGAAGCTTTCGTATCGAAAATTCTTGCAAAATGGACCGGCAAGCTTGTCGTTGACGCCGATGCTCTTAACGCTCTAGACGGGGCGGATGCTCTGGGTGAACGTGCTATTGCGACGGTAATAACTCCTCATGCAGGCGAATTTATCCGCCTCACTGGCAAGTCGGCTGATTACAAGTCGGCTGCAGACTTTTACGATGCCAGCCACGCCGTTGTGGTGCTCAAAGGAAATCCCACTTTCGTCTCCGGTGCTGAGCGATGGGTGGTGACTTCCGGTGGACCAGAGTTGGCAACAATCGGAACGGGGGATGTTTTAGCAGGAATGATCGGCGCTCTCTGGGCCAGAGGGCTATCCAGCGATGTTGCTGCACGCTCTGCAGCCTATTGGCACGGTCGCGCCGGGTCCTATCTCTCGGATCGCGGATCCGTTACTGCGGCTTTATTGGCCGAATCGGTATCACGCTATGCCTTCTAAATCCCACTGTTTTTAGTTGAATCGCGAATGATTCCCGCGATTGCAAAGCGGCCGACAGAGGCAATAGACAGTCTTTGGCCACTAGCGTTCTTTTCTGGCGATTGGTGAAGGAGACCAGTGCGACCGTCGTGGATCGAAATCGATTTGGACGCAATTAGACACAACGTTTCGGTAATCGTTGAGGCCATTGCTCCGACGCGGCTTTGTGCAGTGGTCAAAGCGGATGCTTACGGGCATGGTGATATACCCGTAGCGCAAGCTGCATTGTCTGGGGGAGCTGAGATGCTGGCAGTCGCGCTTGTCGAAGAGGGCGTCCGGTTGCGCGAGGCCGGAATAAGCGTTCCCATCTTGTTGCTTTCCGAGCCGGATTGCGACGATGTGTCAGAGTTAGAGAAGTGGCGTCTCACGCCGACCGTATATCGAAAAGATCTGGTGCAGGCTCTGGCGTCTGCCACGAGAAAGAAGATGCCAGTCCATGTCAAGATCGACACCGGTATGCATCGAGTAGGGGCGGATATTAAGACGGGGATTGAGCTGGTCCAGTTGATCGATCAGCACGAGATTCTCGACCTCGAAGGAGTATGGACGCATTTGGCAGTTTCTGAAGAGGACGACGAGTTCACTCGTCTTCAGCTCGATCGGTTCAACACGTTCGTGGCTGAAGCACATAAGGTTGGGGTGCAGCCGAAGGCGCTTCATGTCGCTAACACAGCCGGAGCACTTGCATTTTCTGTTGCGCGTTATGACATAGCTCGGATTGGTTTGGGAATATATGGACTGCGTCCTGCTCCTCACATAGGATTTGATCTCGATCTCCGACCGGCGATGCGCCTTGTTTCGCGAATTTCGTTCGTTCGTTCGGTATCTGAAGGTGAGCGAGTGTCTTACGGACGATGCCGGCCGATGCCGAGTGACGGAACGCTAGCCACAGTTCCAATCGGATACGCTGACGGAGTTCACCGTCGCCTTTTTGCAGCCGGTGGCGAAGTTCTGATCAGAGGGAAACGACATCCATTTGCGGGAAATGTCACGATGGATCAGATCATCGTAGATTCTGGTGGAACCCCGGTTGAGGTGGGAGATGAGGTGGTATTGATAGGGCGACAAGGTAGTGGAGAGATCAGCGCTGATCAGTGGGCACAGTGGTTGGGCACCATTAGCTATGAGATTGTTTGCAGTTTTGGTCCTCGGCTACCGAGGAGATATCGGGGAGAGTCATGAATGGAAAATAAAACGCTGACCGCGGTCCCGGGAGTATCCGTTGGTCATTGGACTGATTTCACCGCAGCTACTGGAGCGACGGTGATCGTGTTTCCAGCTCCAAACGTTGCAGCCGCTGAGATACGCGGTGCTGCACCGGGTACTCGTGAGTTCGGCCTGTTTGGTCCAGGGATGGCTATCGAGATGATTCAAGCTCTTGTTTTTGCCGGCGGGAGCGCTTACGGGCTTGCTGCTGCCGACGGCGTAATGCGCGAGTTAGAGATGGATGGTCGAGGGCATGATAAGGACCCATGGGTAGTTCCCATTGTGCCTGCTGCGATCATCTTTGACCTGATGGTAGGAGACGGCGCGGTTCGGCCTGGGCCGGAGGAGGGGGCAGCAGCTTATCGGGCAGCGAACACCGGCCCTGTTGTTATGGGTTCCGTCGGCGCTGGAACCGGCGCAACAATATCGAATTGGAGAGGACCTGGCTCCGAGCAGAAGGGTGGTATCGGATCTGCAGCTTTGCAGAAAGGATCAGTTACAGTTGGTGCGCTCGTCGTGCTCAATGCCGGCGGCGACATCTTTACTCTTGAGGGAAAATCGCTGTCTGGAGGACCTGCGGTCTCATCCATGCCCCACTTACCTCAACGCGGCCTAGAACAAACGACTTTGGTGGCGATAGCAACGGATGCCCGCCTCAGCAGGAAAGAGCTAAACCGTGTATGCGTGAGGGCTCACGATGCTCTGGCTGTCTGTATCAGACCCGTACATACGCGCTATGACGGCGATATAGCCTTTGCTGTTTCTTGCGGTCTAGAGGATGGAAACTCGGATGAATTGAGCGAGGTCGCGTTCGAGGTAGTCGGGCGAGCTGTCGCTGCAGCAGTAGGGAACTCCGAGACGCTTGCCGGTGTGCCAAGTGTCGGCGATAGTTCGTTATGAGGGAAAAGACCTCAGAGGACCGCGCTTCCGGGCTCGCCACTCTCGCATGCAAGGCTGCAACGTGTACCAGTTGTCGACTCTCGAAAGGTCGGACCAATGTGGTCTTCGGAATGGGAGTGTATAACGCCGAACTAATGATTATTGGTGAGGGTCCTGGCCAGCGTGAAGATGAACAAGGTCTTCCTTTCGTTGGCCGATCAGGGAAACTATTGGATCAGCTCTTAGCTGAGATCGGATTGCGGCGTGAAGAGAACGTGTATATCGCCAACGTTGTCAAGTGCCGTCCTCCTCGTAACCGCGATCCTCGTGATGACGAGATCGAATCCTGTAAGTCATATCTGATCGGACAGCTTGAGTTGATCAACCCGAAAGTGGTGTTGACTCTCGGTAACTTTTCATCAAAGTTGTTGCTTCGAACAACGATCGGTATCACCAAGCTCCGAGGCCATGCCTACCCATGGTGGAATCGACGTCTTGTGCCGACGTTCCATCCTGCTGCTGCCTTACGCGGCAGCGCCCAAATTCTTGATGGAATGCGTTACGACTTTTCTCTCGTACGATCGGTTATCGAAGGAACGCTCGAGGAGGACATTCCGGAGAGCGCGGTCCTGGAGGAATCGTCGGTAACGGAATCACAGGGGCTGGATGCAGAGCAGATGGGATTGTGGTGATCGATTTTGCCAGTTCCTCTCCTGATGACACGTTGGCTGTTGGCCGCCGGTTATCTCGCGTGCTTCGCGGTGATGACATTGTGCTCCTATCGGGACGATTGGGAAGCGGTAAGACGCTTTTAGTATCAGGCATAGCGGAGGGTCTTGGCGTAGAAGAACAGGTGACAAGCCCGAGTTTTGTGCTAGTTCACGAATACCACGGCTTTCTCAATGTCGTGCATGCAGACCTTTATAGATTGTCATCAATGAACGAGTTTGAGGATCTAGATCTGCCAGCAATGGCCAAGAGCGGAGTCCTCGTTATCGAATGGGGTGGAGTGGTGGCAGGATCGATGTCCGACTATCTCTTTATTGAGATCGACATCGTCGATGAAAATTCTCGAAAATTGAGGTTTCGGCCCGTGGGTTCATGGGAAAACCGATCACTTGAGGAGATTGTCGGGTGAAAATTCTTGCCATTGAGAGCGCTACCGCTGCTTCTTCAGTCGCCCTCGGAGAGGGTCAGTCTCTAGCAGCAATATCGACACTCGTAGACGCTAGAGGGCACGTTGAGTTCATTGTTCCTGCGATCGACTTTAACTTCGCTCGGCTGGGGTGGTGTCCGGATGATTTGGATATCGTTGCCGTCGACGTTGGTCCTGGAACATTTTCAGGTATTCGAGCCGGTGTCGCCGCTGCTCAAGCGATTTCTGCCGCCATCGGCGTGCCGATCGTGACGGTCAGCTCACTTATGTTATTGGCGATGCGAGCCGCTACCGATCACCATCGCATCTGGCCTTTGGTCGACGTGCGCCGAGGGCAAATTGCAACTTCGCCCTATAGATCGGCCTCCGGAGGATTGGTGCGAGACGGGAGCGCGGAACTCTTGACCCCGGATGAGTTTAAGAAGGCAGTTGAAGCTGACCCAATGGACGCGCTGATAGTAGGCGATATCGACGCCTTGCCTCGCGACTTTTTTTGCGAACTGGATTGGGTGAAGTGGAGTTACCCTCGCTATCCATCGGCAGATGTCATTTTGGAGTATGCCGCCTTAGCGGCTGTCCAGGAAGATTTCGTCGGTTCCCAGGAAATCCATCCCTTCTATATGCGAGAACCCGACGCACGCATCAATTGGGCGGACTTTCGAGAGGAGGGGATGTGGCCGGCAGGGTTGTCATGACGAAGGTTCAGGAATCCATTTGTTTGAGAATGAGGCGTATGGCGAAGAGCGACCTCAACGAGGTCGTGAGAATTGAGCAGGCTATCTATCCGCAAGCTTGGTCCGCCAGCTTGTTTGGTGAAGAGCTGTCTCGCAACAATCGTTACTACATCGTGCTTGAGGTAGATGAAGTGATTGTCGGCTACGGAGGATTAATGATTGTGGACTCTGATGCACATGTAACGACGATTGCTGTCGATCCTCAATTTCAGAGCCGTGGATTTGGTACGAGGCTCATGATCAGTCTCGTCGATGCAGCCTTGTCTGCCCGTGCTGATCATCTGACTCTTGAGGTTCGAGTATCGAATGAAGGTGCGAGGAACCTTTACCGAAGATTCGGTTTTGTTCCGGTCGGGTTACGCAAGGATTACTACCGCGACGAGGACGCGTTAGTCATGTGGGCGACCGATATTGACGGTACCGATTTCAGTAAGAGAATTGCCAATATCCGAACATCCGTAGAAGCAAAAAAACAGTGATGCCTGTACGGGAACCCCTCATCCTCGGTGTAGAGACAAGTTGCGACGAGACTGCAGTGGCGATAGTCGAAGGGCTTGAAGTGCGTTCTTCGGTGTTATCGAGCCAAATAGATGCTCACGCTCGATTTGGCGGTGTGGTGCCAGAAGTTGCGGCCCGAGCCCATGTTGAAGCGATCCGACCACTAGCGAACTTAGCGTTGGCCAGGGCCGGAGTGCATTCCACCGATCTCGATGCTATCGCGGCTACTCGCGGTCCCGGTTTAGCTGGTGCTCTTATGGTGGGATTTTCTTTTGCTAAGGCGTTTGCCTGGGGCTTAGGTAAGCCATTTATTGGTATTGATCACATGGAAGGGCATTTGTTCGCCCCTCGTCTCGAGCATGAGAATTATCGCCCTCCAGCTGTCGTTTTGCTTGCTTCCGGAGGTCACAGCCAGATTGTCCATGTTGGAGAGTGGGGGGAATACCGGCTGTTGGGCAGCACTATTGACGATGCCGCTGGCGAGGCTTTTGACAAGATCGCACGATTCATGGGTTTGGGATTTCCAGGCGGTCCAGCGATCGATCGAGAGTCGGAAAGAGGGGACCGAACTGCTCTGCATTTCCCAAGAGCTCTTCGTGATCGACCCTTTGATTTTTCCTTCAGCGGATTGAAGACATCGGTTGTGACTTTTCTCGAGAAAGCAAAGGCCACTGGCGACGTTCCCGCGCTGGTCGACGTTGCTGCATCTGTTCAAGAGGCAATCGTTGATGTGCTGGTCGATAAGACGTTCAACGCTGTAGAAGCAACTGGAGTGAAAGTTGTTGCGGGCGGTGGCGGGGTGTTGGCTAATCGGCGACTCCGCGAACGTTTTATCGAGGAAGCTGATTCGCGGAGTGTAGAGCTTCACCTTCCATCGCCGGCTCTATGCACCGATAACGGCGCCATGATTGCCGCCGTAGCTTCCGATCGGTTAAGCAAGGGAGTCGTCACTTCTTGGGACAGTGGAATTATTCCGAGCCTGCGTCTTAGTTCCTAGGATTGCCAGTGAGGTAATCTTCTGTAATTAAGTCTAAGTCGGTCGATTCACCGGAAATATTGGTTTAGCACTTACGGCATCAGAGTGCTAGATTTAGCAGTCGAAAGAACCGACTGCTAGCCACTATGAAGGAGGAGTCGGATGGATCTGAAGCCGCTGGGCGACCGTATAGTCGTCAAGCCCAGGGACGAAGACGAGCAACGCACTGTGAGCGGGCTTGTCATTCCCGACACCGCGAAAGAGAAGCCCCAATTGGGCGAGGTACTCGCGGTAGGTCCCGGGGAGTATCAGGATGGCGATCGTATTCCCCTGGACGTAGCTCCGGGAGATCTCGTCTTCTACTCCAAGTACGGGGGTACGGAAGTTAAATACGAGGGTGAGGATTACCTCATTCTCTCCGCGCGCGACGTCCTCGCGACGGTGGGTTAGGAAGGAACACAATGGCTGCAAAGGAACTGAGGTTCAGCGAGGAGGCCAGGCGTGGGTTGCAGGCCGGGGTCGACCAGCTTGCTAATACGGTCAAGGTGACGCTCGGACCCAAGGGCCGCAACGTCGTGATCGAAAAGAAATGGGGTTCTCCGACCATCACTAACGATGGTGTGACGATTGCCAAGGAAATCGAGCTCGAGGATCCATGGGAGAACATGGGCGCTCAACTCGCTAAGGAAGTAGCGAATAAGACAAACGATGTGGCCGGCGATGGCACGACCACGGCGACTGTGCTTGCTCAGGCGATGGTTGGCGACGGCCTTCGTCTTGTCGCTGCTGGGGCGAATCCGATGGAGATGAAGCGAGGTATCGAAGAGGCAGTGGTAAAGGTCGTTGAGTCGATTGCCGAGTCAGCAACACCTGTCGACAGCGAGGCCCGTGATCAGATTGCCTACGTGGCTGCGAATTCAGCTGCCGATACGACTATCGGTGGGAACATCGCTGAAGCGTTGCAGAAGGTTGGTAACGAGGGTGTGATCACTGTCGAGGACAGCCAGACCTTCGGTGTTGAGTTGGAATTTACCGAAGGTATGCAGTTCGACAAGGGCTATATCTCTCCGTATTTCATCACCGATCCGGACCGCCAAGAAGCTGTACTTGAGGATGTGTATGTCCTCATTGCCAATCAGAAGATCTCCGCAGTGCAGGATTTGGTCCCGGTGCTTGAGAAGGTCATGCAGACTGGTAAGCCAGTCCTGTTGCTTTCCGAAGACGTCGAAGGCGAGGCGCTCGCGACGTTGGTGGTGAACAAAATCCGGGGTACTTTTGCTTCGGTTGCTGTCAAAGCCCCTGGTTTCGGAGAACGCCGTAAGGCCATGCTCCAGGACATCGCCATTCTCACCGGTGCTCAGGTCATTAGCGAAGAAGTCGGCCTGAAGCTCGAGAATGTCACGATTGATCTTCTTGGCAAGGCTCGCAAGGTCGTTGTGACGAAGGACAATACGACCATTGTTGAAGGCGCTGGTAGCGCTGCTGAGGTCGAAGCCCGGGTGAAGCAAATTCGTCAAGAGATCGACAACTCAGATTCCGACTGGGATAGAGAGAAGCTCTCCGAGCGGCTTGCCAAGCTGTCCGGTGGCGTTGCTGTCATTAAGGTCGGCGCAGCTACTGAAGTGGAGCTCAAAGAGAAGAAGCATCGAATCGAGGACGCCATCCAGGCGACCAAGGCTGCAGTGGAGGAGGGCATTGTCGCTGGTGGAGGCGTCGCTCTTTTGAGAGCGCAGGATTCAGTCGACAAACTGCGCGGCGGAACCGATGATGTTAAGTCCGGTCGTCAGATCGTTAAACGGGCTCTTGAATGGCCACTGCGTCAGATTGCTATCAATGCTGGACACGAGGGAGGTGTCGTGGTCGAGCGGGTGCGCGAGGCCGATGGCTCCAGTGGGTTCAACGCTCAGGCTGGCGTGTATGAGGATCTGATGGCTGCCGGCATTATCGATCCAGCAAAGGTGACTCGCTCTACCTTGCAGAACGCAGCGTCTATCGCGGCGCTTCTCATTACAACCGAGGCCCTCATTGCTGAAGAGAAAGAAGAAGAGCCAGCCGGCGCAGGCCACGGTGGCCACGGTGGCGGTATGGGCGGTATGGAAGGAATGATGTAGCAACCACCTCTAGGGGTCTGCTGTAAGCAGCCCCCTAGAGGTGACAGGTGCATTCCATTTTCGACAAACCCCGGGAAATGTCAGGACCTTATCTGTCGTCGCCGACTGGGATTATCGATGGTTGACACAGGTTGTGTCGTGACGAAGGCGGAATTGTTAATTCCGCGTACCCGACCGACTACGTCTCGGGTTTTTTTGCGGGGTATCACGGTCCAAGCGAGACGAACGTCTCCGCGCATTCCATGGGCGTTCAAGACGGTTACTTGGTAGCCAGCCTCTCTCAGCGTCGGTGCTACGGGAGGCGAATCGAAGGGTGTGACTATACGCAAAATCGAATTGCCGAGGGCGAGTTTTCGTTCGATCCATGATCCGAGAGCTGTGCCTACTGCAAATCCAAGTGAAAAGCCGACGAGCCGTGGAGCTGAGTCCAAACTGTCGAAGACAATGCCAACCGCCAGCACGAAGATCAGCGATTGGAAAAATCCGAGCACACTGGCGACGAAAGAACGCTCCCGTACCAGCATGACAATACGAATTGTTCCTATTCCTACCTCAAGCACACGCAGAACAAAGACAAGTAGTGATATTAAGAAGATGGTCATGTCCGGAAGTGTACGGAGAGTCGGTATAGCCGCCGTGTCATAGTCCAGCTGCGGCACCTTTTGACTCTGACCAGTTAGACCGTTTAACCACTTGGCATTCCTGCTCGCTTAAGTACGACCAAAAGACTTCACAGCTGCCTTCGATACGGTACTCAATGCTTTGCGCAGCGTTGTGCTGGAAAACGGTGTTGTTGAGGGCTGCTAGGAAGGATTCAGCGTCTTTGCCCGACGTCAGAGATGGTTGCAGGCCGAGATATCTGAGATCGATGACCACGGCACCACGGCGACGCGAAGCATTGAGTAGAGCGTCGGCGGTGGCTGGCGAGAATAGAGAGCGAAATCCATTACGGCGTTCGGTAACAGTTGGGCCGGCAACGAGGTGCTTGATTGTCTCCTCGAACAGCTTGCCTTCTTCTGGAATCTGTCGGTAGACCCACGTGCTCCCGAGGGGGTAGTCGTCATCGCCGCATGAAAAGAACACTCGAATATTCCGATTTCCGTCACCAGGGTCAGGCTCAGCTACCACGCAGTTTGGAACGTTTGTCGTGATGCTGGGAATTTTCCACGAGCTTGTTTCCAGTTCTGCTGGTGTGCTTGGAGCAGCGGAAGTAGTGGTGGTTGTAATTCCTACTGTCACCGGCTCGTCTTTGTTGGAAGTGTCATCCACAAGCGATAGGAACATCACCACAGATATGGCGGTAACGATGATGCTCACTGCCACGGTCAGCAAATAGTTCACGCCGGTGAGCATGCGACGGACGAGACGTTTTATTTCCTGCCATGGAAAGGAGCTCATGTCCGCGCGAATCTAGCGCCTGCTCTCTAAGTTTTTTATGAACAGACCGAGCGAGTTACCTCAGCTGGCAAAAGACCGCCTTGGAGGGCCATCCGTTATCAGTTTGAGGTTTTTATTGAGCTTCAATGTAGATGGCTACATTGGACTTCTTCATTAAGTATCGGGTTGCTTTTCGTGGTGATCCATGAAAAGGAAATTTTTACAGCAATGGAGTCTGAGATCTGCATCGCCAATCATCTGAATCGCGCATGGTCAAATTCAGAGCCTTTGGTTCGTTGAAAATGGATGCGCCAGCACCTTTGTTCGGCATCCTGCGATGAAGCTAATCCGAATTCCTCGCTAAAAATCCCGATTTTTAGTTCTGCCTTCCTCTGGACGGTGCTACCGATCGCGAAATCCTCGGCCCTAATCACTGAAGACGATTTGAATTAAATCTTTATTTGGGTCAGAGAGCAGCACTTCGAAAGAGACTCCAAGATACGTCACCGATTCTCCTTGACCGAGTGCTTTAGCGTTATTGAGTACCTCCATAGGTCCATCGCCGAAACTTCCTCCATTCCTTCCCTGATTGTTTGTCTCGACCAAATACACAATGACTCCTTCTGTTTCTAGACGAGAGTCATACCCAATCGCTCGGCGGACTTCTGCGACCAAAGCAGAGGATGAGCTCAAGGGGACTATGGCAAGTTTGATGCCAATAGGAGTTGCTACAGGAGTGAGTGCCACTGTGGTATTGGCTTTGACGCATCGAACTTGAGAATCATCGATCCACTGAAGAATCCATCGGGAATAGCCCATGTAGCCAGGGGCGGAGCTTGCTATCCAGTCCATAAGACTGAAGGGGCGCGTCCAGCCTTCTCTACCTGGAATGCTGGCTCCGTAAAGGTCGGGTAGACCCAGGGAGTGGCCAAATTCGTGCGGATACCACAAGTCTTTCCAGACGACCAGGTCTGCTCCTGAGGTTATACCGTTGATCATCGTTTGACCGTCTGCTCGTAGTGGATCGGAAGGAATGCCCATCCAAGTTGGTCCATAGGCAATTTCAGTAGCGTTAGGGGTAGCAACCACTAGCACGGATTCGGCTCCTGTGAAATCGACTTCAGCGTCGGCCAAGTTGATCGCTTCTTGCATGAACTCGCGGTGACCATCGTAAGTTTTGATTGCCTCGCTATAGACGGAGGCATCAGCTTGCAGACGCAGCCATTGGTGGTGTGGTTTGAGAGAAAGCCGCAGTCTCCCGTTGGATTGATCGTTTAAGAAATTTTCAGCACCAGGAGAGATGATCGAAAAGACTGATTGGGTGGGCTGGTTAGCGGAGACATCTTGAAATTCTACGAATAACACTACGACCTCGACAATCCCGGTAGAAGGAAGGCGATATGCAGGCCTGGTGTGACTGAGTGTGATCGCTGGGTGCCATCCGGTCACGGAAACGTCGTGTTTCGATGAGAGGTAGCAGTCAGAGGACGGAGTGGGTTGAGCTGTTGTGGTTGTGGTTGTGGTTGTGGTTGTGGTTGTGGTTGTGGTTGTGGTTGTGGGATGAGGAAGTTTGCTTTCTTCTGCGCTCGATTCCAGTTCTAACGTCAGATCTGAGGGAGCAATATTTGTATGCGATGCGGGGCTGCAGCTTGCAATGAAGCAAATCGCTAAGGGTGTTAATAGAATTCGACGCATTACTTATGGGCTGTGGATTCTGTCGCTCTCGCGTTTGGTCTTCCACTCTTCCACTAGCAATCCCCAAATAGCGTGGTCTACCCAGTGATTCCCGATTTTTACCTCGTTTCGGAGTAGCCCTTCTCGAAGGAATCCAAGTTTCTCGGCAACGCGTTCCGATGCGCGATTGCCTGCGGCTGTCCGCAAAGTAATCCGATGTAATCCCAACTCCTCGAATCCAATCTGCAGAATATGAGCGGCAGCCTCGGTGCATATTCCTTGTCGGGCCTCATCGCTTCGAACCCAGTAGCCGATTTCACCGACAGAGTTTTGACGTGATAAGTGCCAGACAGAAACATTTCCGATGTGCCGTTGCGGATTGTTGATGCGGCGGACTGTGAAATCGTATGCTCGTCCGGAATTCCATGCTCCTATGGAGTCGCGTACGAACTGCTGGGATACGATCTTTGAGTAATCCGGAGATGCCCACGGCAACCATTGCTGAAGTTCTTCGAGAGACGCGATCACAGCTTCGTGGATAGCTGCTGCATCGCGTCGACGAAAAGGCCGCATCATGAGCCTCGGTGTGTATCGAACGTGTTGTCTCAACGTTTCTGTCATGCAACGAAGACTATCGCCTTATTCTGCAGGTATGCACGATGTCTGGAAACAGTTGAGCTCGCTATCTGATGTGGCGTATCCCCCGGATGCGAGCGCGGCAGTACTTGTCCCGCTCTACGAAGACGACGGTGATGTAAGGATTGTCTTTACCAAGCGGCCGAGTTGGATGCGTACACATCCAGGAGATGTTGTCTTTCCCG
>CAJWGC010000005.1 GCA_913031525.1 uncultured Acidimicrobiia bacterium
GCCGTTACCGTTATTTCTGATGTTGGATCGAGGTTGCGGCCGAGCCTGGGGCTGTAACGAGCAGCAATCGCTTCCCTAAGTGGCAGGATTCCTGGGCTAGGCGGATACTGGTCGTTACCGCCAACAGCCATAGAGTTGATTGCGGCCTCTTTGATGAATTTCGGGCCATCCCAATCAGGAAAACCTTGACCAAGGTTGATAGCGTTATGCGCAACCGCCAGATTGGTGATCTCGGTAAATATCGTTACACCGTATGGTTCCAAGCGGCGAGATATTGACATCATGCCATCCTAGATTTGCTGTATTGCGACCGCACGTACGGTGTGTACTCGTGAGTCCTGAGATCCATCGGATCATGGCAACGGCGGATATGCATGCATTGCGTTTCTCCGGCAGCAGATGTAGAGCTTTTCCTCAGGTCCCACTTCAAGAACTCACAGGAGATTTTCTACCTAAACGTGCCGACATGTGTTATTCGGCCAAGCGTACCGCTGTCGCGATTAGCCCTAGATCGTTGCCTCCGACAAAAGAAGTAAAGGGGAGCATCACAGAGGCAGATGGTTCACCTACGATGATAGTTCGCAGCAGCGGAATGACTTGGGCGTTGTCCCTTAAGTGGTTTGTCGTGATTTCCCATGTCGATCGTGCCATAGAGAGGCTGGATGTTCGAAGATGGTTCGACACTACATCGGGATCTATGGCCACGAACGGAACGGGAGGTATTCCCAGGGATTGAGTTACTAACCCAAGGTCCCAATCCACAGGATCGATTGCGGTCGGGGTGCCTTCTCTTAGCGTTACGTCGAAACCGATATCGGTCAGCCATTCACGTATCCATTCGGATATCACTGCTGATATTGGATCAGTTTCCTCAGATGGTGCCAGGATGCGCAGCGATCGTGGCCGACCATCGATATGCATCAAGCCAGCACCCGGATGGATATCGAAGTTGTCACCCCATTCTGGAGGATCTGCCCACTCCCAGCCTGCGTCCCTAAGTCTCTTAATTCCTTCTGAGAACCGCTCCAACTCGTTACCAGGGCAGGGATCTGTAGCGTTTCCGGCAGACCATGCCCCCCCAGGAAGCCAGCTGTTGTCGGCCGAGATAGCTTCAACGGTTAACAGTGATACCAGGTCGGTGGCGAATATGAAGCACGACAAGGCTGCTCTATCAGAAATGTTGAGTATTGAGGATCCGGTTTTGCCAAAAACAAGTGTTGTGATCTGATCCGAAGGACGAGATGTTCCAGAGTCGATAGATACATCAGCATCTCCCGAGATGACGGCTTTAAGCGCACTTTCGTTGCGCTTCCATTCGATTCGGGAAGCGTATGGTCCCTCTGTCCAAGCTGCGATCGATTCGCTTTCTGTATGGCCACCGTAAAGCTCCGTTATGCCGAGGCGCAGATTCTGGTAAGAGATAGATCCGTCAGCGTGCACTACATACTCTGAGCCGCTGTTCCACCAATCTTCGACAGCTACCCAAGTCCATACATCTCCGGTGGTATCTCCGAAACGGTATCCGCCGGCAGAAGGAGCGTCGAACCCAAGCTCAGAGTCTTGTTGGCGTTGGAAGCTGCGATCGGCAAACGTGAAGACCCAATAATGTTCGGGAAGAATCGATGCGGTTGCCACGCCTAACTGCCATCGTTCAATACCCGGTCGGGCAGAGAAACGAAATTCTGCCGTATATCGATCTAGCGCTTTGACACTCAAGAGGTCGGCATCTCCATTGGGATCTTTGATTTCCCAACCGTGCTCAGCCGGGTTTCCGATTCTCGCGAGATCCTCGAATGTGTACTCGACATCGAACGCGTCGATTGATTCACCATCAGACCATGTCAAACCCTCATTGAGCTCCACTGTGACTACCCAATCTTTGTCGTCAGCTCTTCCCGATGGCGGCACATCGTCTGCTGCAAGCTCCGGTATCAAGGTCAGCGTCGCTGGGTGCAGTCGATACAGATGAGCTGCAAAGACCTCAGGAAAGATGCCGAATTCACTGGTTGCAAAAGGGTTTGTACGCATTGTCGCCGACGCCTCCACCGCGAAGCGAAGGACAAATTCAGAGTCGGTTTTCGAGATTGCCGATGCCGAGGTATGTGACGAGATGGTTGTGGAAGAAGGTGATGGTGAAGTGGAAAAGGTGGAAGTTGTTATTTGATTTGTCGTACGTGGGGTCATGTCGGATGACGAAATCGATGTCGAACATGCTGCAGTAATTAGCAGAATGAGGATCATCGCGGAACGCATACACAGACCTTATTTATGGTGAACCGTGATTGTGTGACTTTCCGTACATCCGATTATCAGACTTGACGATCTAGATGTTTTAGGAGAATGGCCAGACAATGGGGACGCCGATGAGGATGACCGCGATTAGCAAGATTGTGAGTGGGAAACCCACGATGGTGTAATCACGAAAACGATACCCGCCAGGGTTCTGGACCATAGCGTTTGTCTGATAGCCGACCGGCGTTAGGAAGGACGCTGAAGCTGCCAGAGCAATAGCTATAGCGAAGCTTCGCGGATCGATACCGAGGTTGTTGGCAGTGGTCACTGCGATGGGGAAGACGATGAGTGCTGCTGCCGTATTCGATACTGCTTCAGTGAGCAAGATTGTCACGATCACCACAGACGCTAGAGCACCGATACCTCCCGCCACCCCCAAAGAATCGATGGTGATATCGGCGATCTTTTCAGCGAGTCCTGAAGATTTCATGGCTGCTCCGAGCCCGAATCCGCTCGAGATTAATAAGATAACGTTGAGGTCAATTGTCTTCATTATTTGGCGCATGTTGACGATTCGGAGTGCAACCACAGCCACGGCCCCGATAAGAGCCGCTCGTAAAATGCTTAGCCATCCTGCTCCAGCTGCGACTATGACACTGGCAAGGATGGCTAGAACTCTTATGTATTGATTGGTTCTGGGCGGTGGGATTGCTGTGAGCGGCGAAACAAGCAGAAAGTCGCGATGATCACGCCAAGTATCCTGGAAACTGCGTGGAGCAGCTATGACGAGCTTGTCTCCCGACTCCAAGACCACGTCCTCGAAGTGTTCTATCGGATGTTTTCTAGGTCGGTGTAGGGCGACCATGTTTGCACTGTATCGGCTATGAAATCCAGCCTGACGAATGTTGAGTCCAACAAGACGAGAAGACGGTCCAATAGCTGCTTCGAAGTACGTTATCTCGTTGTGATCGATTCCGGATTGATGGAGATTTTGCACTGACGCCTGGCTCCGAGAAAAAACGTCGGTGATGTCATGGATGTTTCCGACTAACCGTATTGTGTCCCCCGCTCTCAAGACATAGTCGAAATCGTCAGAAACGCGACCTTTGCTGGTGTCGACGTGAAGGATTCTGATTCCGGAGAGATTATTAAATTTACTGTCGCGCAGCACAACGCCCGACGAATCCTCGCTCTCCTCTACCAAGATTTCGATCAACCATTCCCGCGCTAAGGAACGAGGGCGATCCATATCAGCGGTAACTTTGTCGAGGAGTTTTGGAGCCAGAAAGATCAGAATTATGAGCCCCCCTAGCACTATGGGAATCCCCAGGGGAAGCAATTCGAAGAAACCGATTGGTTGCGCACCAGAAGTTTCGAGAAGGCCCGATACGACGAGATTGGTGCTCGTTCCGATGACTGTGAGCGTGCCTCCGAGAATAGCGGCGAAAGAAATCGGCATTAGGAGGCGAGGGACTTTTCGGCTGTTTTGACGGGCCCATGATTGGATTTCCGGAACAAGTACAGCAACGATCGGGGTATTGTTGAGCACAGAAGAGAACAACGAAACGGGTGGGAGCAGGCGGCTCAAATTAGTTCGATCTGAACCTTTCGGTGACAAGCAGAATTGGATTAAGGGTCGTAGAGCCCCGGTTCTAGATGCTGCAGCTGCCAGGACGTAGAGTGCAGCGATCGTCCAGGGGGCAGGGTTAGCAAATCCAGCGAGTGCTTCTTCCGAAGTTATTACTCCGGCGGAAAACAGTAAAACTGTGGAGCTGAGGATCGCAATTGCCGGTGTGGCGATATCGAGGACCATGACCGTTATTGCGGCCAGCAACACTAACAATGTAACCCATGCTTCCCAGGACATTGATTTTCCTCATCTTGTTCTGCCACGACCCGAAGAGTGTCCTCGGGAGGCGATTATCGCCCTTTATTTCTCGGATTCATATTCCATACATTTCGGTATCGCACTGTTAGGCAGATTCGTAGGCCACTGAGCCGTCGTAACCTAAGTCAATGTTCCACATTGTGCTGCACCGCCCTGAAATCCCACCCAATACTGGAAATATTATGCGCCTCAGCGTCAACACAGGTTCATATCTACACTTAATCCATCCTCTTGGCTTCGAGTTAGAGGATTCGAAATTACGCCGGGCCGGTCTCGATTATCGAGAGTTTGCTCAGGTCGACCAGCACACCAGCTTCGATTCTTTCCTGAAGACACAGGCTCCAAGAAGAGTCTTGGCATTTACTTCAGTAGGCGAGGAGCTCTACTCCAAAGTGGCCTTCAAGGCAGGCGATGCTCTGTTGTTTGGCCGAGAGTCTGATGGTCTGCCCCGCGACGTGTTGGATCATCCCGGTGTGGCCAAGAAACTCCGGATACCGATTGCTCCTGGCGGAAGGAGTCTCAATCTTGCCAACGCCGTAGCAGTGTCCGTGTACGAGGCTTGGCGCCAAAATGAGTTCGTAAATTCCGGTTAGCGGCGCTTCCTTGTTATTTTTTGAGTAGCGTGCACCTTATGGTGCACCGATGCGAGATCAGGGTTCGGTTCTATGAGCTGGATCCCTACAACCACCTCAATCACTCTGTATATATCCAGTATTTCGAAGTCGGACGCATCGAACTTCTCGAGAAAATAGGGTTTGGTCTTGATGTACTGGCCGATCGAGGAGTGCGTCTAGTAATCACAGAAATCCAAACCCGCTTTTTAAAGTCGGTGGGACCTGGAGATTTTATTTCAATAGAAACTCAAATCAGTGAGATGCGGAGAGCCATTTCCGTCTGGAACCAGCAGATGATTCGAGGGGATGAGATTGTGGCTCACCAAGAGGTCACCTTTGCGGCGACCGATCCGGATGGGAAGCCGGTTCGCTTTCCTGAGGATCTGGTGATTGCCCTCACCAGTCCCATAAAATCTGAATTCTGAGATCGGCCACGTCTGTTTACAGTTGCATCCATCCAAGAACGATATGTGCTGTCATTATGATCGCGTGATGTTGCTGCAATACACCTTCAAGCCAAGTGAGGACGAGGGTGCGGATGGCGGTTCGTTATTCCGGATGATTCGATGAGAAATGCCCCACCTTCCAACGTTTCAATCGGAAGTGGTTTGCTCGCGGTTGCTGCTGATACTCCTGCTTCTCGTGATCGCTATGCCGATTTCCTGCGCGCTTTCAGTATTTTGGTAGTTGTCTTCGGTCATTGGTTGATCGCGGTAGTGACATGGCGGGACGGAAAGATCGATGGAGCGAATGCCCTAGAACTGATCGACGGAGTATGGGTTCTTACCTGGCTGTTGCAGGTGATGCCGTTGTTTTTCTTTATCGGAGGTTTCTCAAACCTCCGTAGTTGGAAGGCTACTAAGCGCCGCGGCGATGGGTATGCACCGTTTCTGTATTCCCGAATGTTGAGAATGATGCGACCAGTAGCTGTGTTTCTCGTAATTGGCCTCTTTGTGATCACGATCCTCGATGCTGCCAATTTCGCAGACAACGCAGTTTTCCCCACTTCGGAACTGATTGCCCGTCCTCTCTGGTTCCTCGGCGTCTATATGATTGTTGTGGCTCTCGCACCTGTAATGATCCGACTGCACAATCATTACGGCGCCAAGGTTTTATTTGCGATGGCAGTTGTCGCTGTCGTTACGGATGCGATTCGCTTTGGCTTTGACGTTACTGCCGTTGGGTATATCAATTATCCGGTTATTTGGCTAATGGCACACCAGTTCGGGTTCTTCTATGCAGATGGTGTTCTTCCTCGGGTCGGGATATGGTTGGCGAGTTCGGGACTTTTGGGGTTGCTTCTTTTGGTGAACTTGGGACCCTATCCCGGCAGTATGGTTGGACTCAGTAGGGACGAATTTTCCAATATGGATCCACCGACTGTCTCCATTGCTGCCTTGTCAGTATTCCAGGTAGGTCTATGCCTCTTGTTGCGTGCACCATTATCCCGCTGGCTTGAGCGATTGAGGGTCTGGGCGAGCGTTATCTATGTCAATTCGGTGATCATGACAGTCTTTCTTTGGCATCTGGCGGCAATGTTATTTGGCATCGGCCTGCTGTTTCCGTTCGGTTTCCCCCAGCCCGTGGTAGGAACCAGAGAGTGGTGGGCACTTCGGCCGATTTGGGTTGCATTGTTATTAGTGATTCTGGCGCTTCTGGTGATGACCTTCGGGAGATTCGAAGCGCGAGGCTTAACCCGGAAGCTTCGGCCACCGCCTAGCCATGATTTACCAAGGGTCGCAAATGCGCAAGCTGCACTTGGTACAGCATTGCTTGTTTTGGGAATCCTGGGATTTGCTATGGGGGGCATGCATCAACTGTTTTCGTCCACCGGGACAGAGCTTATCGTTTTCAATCTCAATCCAGCCTTAAGCATGATTCATCTTGCACTTGGCTGGATGTTGCTTCGGGGTACCGCTGGCGATAGACGTGATTTGATCGGAATGTCCTTCGGTTCACTGGTCGGTCTAGTCATTCTCGGTGTATTCGGTTTGTTGGATTTAGCAGGATCTGTTTCGGATCCTTTTGCCCTTAACTCTGCAGACACTATGTTCCACTTTTCCGCTGCTCTGTTCAGCGGATTCGTTCTCTTATGTGCATTGCGAGGATCGACCGACGAGATCAACGCGTCACTTCAGATTCAAGGTTCGCTAGACGAAGTGGACGGTCTATTGAACAGCTCCACAGATTCAAGTTCGGGTGGGAATCGATAGATGAAAACCCATATCCTGCAAGGACAGATTGTTTCTTGGTGCAGAGACACGAGAAAGGAGTCGTGGCGCAGTAGAGAGGACTTCGTCATCACTCGTCATTCCGATGGTTCTCGTGTACTCCGAGCATTCTGCCAGCTTTATGAAAACGATATCGTCCGAGATGTACTGACGGCCGTCGATGAGGAAATGCGCCCTAAGGACGCAACCATCGGTGTTTTTGCACAGGGAGTTAGGCAAGGATCAGCTTGGTACACGTTCACCGATGAAATGATCCATTGCGAATCCGATACGAAAGAGGGTCGTATCTCCCAGGCGGAGCCTTGGCGAGGGGCAACACGTGGGCTGGGTACCCATGCACTCACTTCTGACGCGTGGCTCCTCGCACGTCTTGAAATGTCCGAATTAGCCGGTCGCCAGACGCTGGAGCAGTTCCCTATCCCGTCGATACACCATCTTGGGGCTACCGGACCGGGCCTTGAATTCGTGTCAGCTGACGTGGACTACCTGGGGACCGAAGAGGTCACTGTGATGGCTGGAGCCTTTTCCTGCCATCATTTTCAATTTGTCGCTACGTCTAATGACCATCCAACCTATGACGTATGGCTGTCTGCAGACGACGATTTCCTTTTCGTGAAGGGATTTGTTGGAGGTGACTGGAATGTCAATTTTGAGCTGCGATGCTTGAACGATTTGGAGAGACCTGATTCGTAATTGGTACCCTCTTCCAAAACGCTGAAGGAGAGTTGTGACGATTCGCGTTGGATTGATCGGAGCCAATGGGCACACTCGTGGTCCCACCACCACTGAAGCTCGCTGGGGGGGACGCGTCCATGGAGCGGTTTTCTCAACGTTACCTGAGTGTGAACTGGTTGCTGTTTGCACAACCCGCCGCGAGACGGCGGAGATTGCTGCGCAAAACTTGGGAGCGAAGCGCGCTTTTGTCGACTATCGAGAGATGATCGAGTGGGACGACATTGACCTTGTAAGCGTGGCTGTCAGAGTAGATCTTCATCATCCTATGGTTTTAGCCGCGATTGACGCTGGCAAACATGTGTATTGCGAGTGGCCGCTGGCCGTGAACACAATCGAGGCAGCCGAGATACTCGATCGCGCTCAAAAAACCGGAATTCATCACGCAGTGGGCCTGCAAAGCCATGGGTCACCCGGCATTCTTTATCTTCGTGACCTCATTGCCCAGGGTGATATCGGGCGAATTCTCATGGTCAATATGATCTTTTTTTGGAATGCAGCCAGAGTGGGCCGACATGCTTACGTTCCGTATGTTCTCAGCGCGGAGGGTGGAGGCAACGCGTTGTCGATCCTCGGTGGACATTCGATCAACGCGCTCACCAAGATTTTTGGAGATCTAAATGTGCTCAGCGCTGATGTCGACACTCTTATTCCTGAAGAGACCCTTGCCGATACGAAGGAGACCTTGAAGATCACTTCACATGACAGCGTGAATATCATCGGAAGGTTCGTCTCCGGTGCAATGCTGACGGCAGGAGTTAGCTGGATCACTGATCCCAAGCTTGGCTGGCGTATGTATGCCTATGGCACTGAGGGATGTCTTGAAGCGACCAGTGATGGGATGATGCAGATGAGCCCGATCACAATTCGCCGTGGTTCTGCCGGAACGGACTCTTTCGAGCCGATCGCAATTCCTGACAAATATTACTGGACTCCTGAATTCGATCTAGGAACAAAGCAGTTCAACGTAGGGCAGATAGTGCGCCGGTTTGTGCAGGGAATTGAGCAAGGGAGGGCCGTGTCACCGAACTTTGAGGACGCATTGGCGCTTCATCAACTCGTGGAGAAAATCGAATTGTCGTCACTAGAACACCGTCAGTCTTGAGCACCAAGGTGTTTGGCAACCGATCGCATCGTACAATCGAATCGGTGGGGCCCGTAGCTCAGTTGGTTAGAGCATCGGACTCATAATCCGCCGGTCGTAGGTTCGAGTCCTACCGGGCCCACTAACGTTTCGAATCTCGTTTCTCAGCACTGATTCCTGAGACCCTGCGTGTACCTTGAGATTAGAAGATCTAGCCGTTCGATAGGATCCAAATCTTGATGGATTCATTGGAAGATCAGATATTTCAAGGCGCGAATCCTGTTACGTAATTGAGTTGTATTGCGGTTCGCTCTCACTCGCCGATAGGGTCGACCGTATGGCAGACCAGAATAAAAACTCTCTAGTCGGCGTTTTCGCAGGGACAGCGATTGGCGCACTAGTTATGCTCGCCGGGAGCGCGGGAAGCTTCAAGACTGATCCGATCTCGGTATTTGCGGTATGTGGGGTACTTGCCTACGTCATCAACTGGTTAGCTTTTGTGCCTTCCAACCTCTTAAAGACGGAGCGTTACTTCGATCTGACCGGCAGCGCCACCTATTTGATAGTTGTTGCCGTAGCTCTATTGCTCAGCGAAAACCTTGACGCTAGAGCAATGATCGTCGCGGGCATGGTCGCTGTATGGGCATTGCGACTTGGCTCATTCTTGTTCCTCCGAGTGCGACGTGTTGGCCGTGATGGCCGCTTTGAGCATCTCAAAGCCGATTCTCTCCGATTCTTCATGGTCTGGACGATTCAAGGTCTGTGGGTGTTACTTACGCTGTCGTGCGCGCTGGCGATCATCACAAGCACCGAGCGTCAATCAATCGGCTGGGTCGCAATCGTTGGCATGGTGGTCTGGATCTTCGGATTCACTATCGAAGTGATCTCTGATCAGCAGAAGTCGGCCTTTCAACGCGATGCGGCAAACTATGGTCGCTTCATCATCTCGGGCCTCTGGGCGTGGTCTCGTCACCCCAACTATTTTGGCGAGATAATGCTGTGGACGGGAGTCGCCGTTGTTGCGTTGCCAGTACTGTCGGGGTGGGCTTGGGTCACCCTGATCTCTCCAGTGTTCGTCCTAGTCCTCCTCACTCGTGTGAGCGGAATACCGATACTTGAGGCTCGCGCTGAGGAACGGTGGGGGAACGAGAAGGGATTCCGTGAATACATTGCGAACACACCCGTGTTGCTTCCCCGCTTTCCACATTCCTAAGGCCGAAATACGACGACTTCGATCTGACCGTTCAAGTTGCATTCAATGTCGTCGCTACGGCGCCTTGCACCGGCCTAGACGTATCCGATGGCATCTGTAGCATGTTTCCTGCAGCGTGTACCATTAACGGGAATCGAGGAATGGACTGACCTCTCGTCTGCCCGGATTCCTACCGTAGAGATAAGACGAAATGGAGTGCCGATGCCTGACAACCGCCTAAGACGCTTCAACGTCACGATGGGTCTTGTCCACCTGATTCAATCAGTAGCGGTGTTTGCCCTGAGTGCTGATTTCGCGTTACCGGTGACTACCGCTTTCAGTCGGATCGACCTTTCAACCGAGAAGTTAGTGACCGACTATCGCATTGCGTTCGAACTTGAGATTGGGCCATTGGTGGCACTGTTCCTGTTGCTGTCGGCATTGGCCCATTTCGTGATCTCAACCCACTGGGTTTACCCGTGGTACACCCGAAATTTGGGCCGGGGTGCAAACTATGCGAGATGGATCGAATACTCGATCAGTTCATCGGTAATGATCGTAATCATCGCCATGCTGGTAGGTATTTATGACGCTGTAGCGCTACTCGCGCTCTTCGCTATCAACGCCACGATGATCCTCTTTGGATGGCTCATGGAACTACACAACCAGAGCGCCGAAAGAACCAACTGGACTTCTTATTGGTTCGGGGTATTTGCCGGGGCCATCCCTTGGATCGCGATTACTGTCTATTTGATTGGTGCCGGCGGGGCTGAGGGAGGTCCACCCGGATTCGTATACGGGATCTTCTTCTCGATCTTTGTGTTTTTCAACATATTTGCTATCAACATGGTCCTGCAGTACCGCAAAGTAGGACGGTGGGCTGACTATCTCTATGGAGAATGGATCTACATCCTGTTGAGCTTGTTTGCCAAGACTGCGCTCGCCTGGCAGGTATTTGCCGGGACACTGCGTCCCGTGTGACGGCGCGAATTTTTGTGACCGACGTCGCGAGGCTGCAATTCGATGCAAGATTGCCTTCGTCTCTCCGGATCTCAACGCAATGTTCGAGCGAAGGTTCGGATGTCTTCAATAAGCAACCCAGGCTCTTCTAGTGACGCAAAATGCCCACCCCGCGGCATTTCGGTCCAGCGCGTGATGTTATACACGCGTTCGACATAGGATCGCGGAGGCCAGGATAAGAGTTCGAAGGGAAATAACGCCGCTGCGGTAGGAACCTCAACGCGCTTTCCCTCTGGCGACAATAAGCGACCTCCTTCTTCTTGCCGGCCGTAGTAGATCCAGGACGCGGTGCTAAAAGTATTGGTAACCAGGTACACCATGACGTTGGTCAACAACGTATCTTTGCTGTGCGCGCTTTCAATATCGTTCCCTATGGTGTCAGACCAAGAGTTGAATTTCTCGATGATCCAGGCCGCTACGCCGACGGGACTGTCCATCATCGCATAACTCAAAGTTTGCGGTTTCGTAGCTTGCTGGATGCGATATCCATTTTCAGGTTCTTGTTCTCGATCAAATTCAGTTGCCCAGATTTCCTCTCTCGAATCTTTGGGGCCATCCGGATGGCGCATTGTCATAATGTTCATGTGGACAGCTCGGCACGCAGGTGCGTGGTCAAAACCAAGCCAGGTTGATATGGCGCCGCCCCAATCTCCTCCTTGGGCCAAGTAGCCGTCATAGCCGAGCGTTCTGGTCATCAGTTCGTTGAAGAGAGCTGCAATCTTGCGAGGACCGTAGGGCAGCGGAGGCGGTCCTGAGAACCCAAATCCCGGCAAAGATGGAACGATGACATCGAAGGCATCGTCGACACTCCCGCCGAACTGTTCTGGATGTGCAAGGGGATTGATGATGTCGAGAAACTCAACGATTGACCCAGGCCATCCATGACTGATTATGAGTGGCATCGGTGTCGAGCCGTCACCTCTTTCACGAATGAAATGTAGATCAATACTGTCGATCTCAGTTGTGTAGTGAGAGAATCCATTGATCCGTGCTTCGTGGGTGCGCCAGTCGTATACATCAAGCCAATACGAACAGAGCTCCTGCATGTAGTCGATATTGGTGCCGTGGTACCAACCATCTAAGTGTTGCATCACTTGCCACGGGAATTCCGAAATACGTGTGTATATACGTTCGAGAATTTCCTCGGGTACGTTGATTTGGAAAGGTTGGATATTTGCCATGGAGTTTCGCTTTAGTTGATCATCAGAGTTTGATGCGTTGAGATTATGGCCGAAATCAGCAGGTTTTGTTTGCTGGATGGCTTGCTCGTATCGCCGGAATCAGGTGTACCCGAACATAGTGATCATGTGCTTTTGGGGCGGGTTGGAAGACAAGGGATGCCGTCATTGCAAGCGAGCAGGATCTGGCAGATGCCCTATCCGATATTCCCAGTAAATTCTGTTGGCTGGGCAAGACTTTTCGTAAACCTTCTTCCAGATAGCGTCCTTGATGTATCGGTTGGACTTCTTCGGATCAGCGAGCGGTTCGATCCGACGTTAGAGCTATGACAGCGCCATGCAGACTCAACAGAATTTCGCCTAAACTCTTGTCCCCCATCAGTGTTAATTCCACTCCCGTAGATTCTTTTGATGGCGTTGTCATCGCCGGAGCTGGCGTTGTTGGACTGACGCTCGCTCTGTCGTTAACTCAAAGTGGAATACCCGTGCTGGTTCTGGAAGCAGAGCCGGAAGTAGTCAAAGAATTTCGAGGATCTACTTTCCATCCTCCTACGATCGAAATGCTTGATAGCCTCTCGGTTGCCGACGAACTGATCGATAAAGCGGTGGTTGTGGACCGGGTTCAGTATCGGGACCGCCGAGACGGTCTCATCGCTGAATTCGACATGGGGATTCTTGGTGAAGACACCCGATATCCATTTCGCCTTCAGATTGATCAATATGCCCTGGCAGTCATCCTTCGAGATCGACTAATTCGAGAGAGACTCGCCGAAATTAGATACCAGAACAGAGTGATATCCGTAGTACCTGATTCTACCTACGCGACTCTGACAGTAAACACCACTGATAGCAGCAGAATCTTTCGCGCGCCGTGGGTAGTCGGCGCTGATGGAGCGAGCAGCGCGGTCCGGCAATCAATCGGAGTGGATTTCGAGGGCATGACTTACCCCGAAAGATATCTAACCATCTTCACCACGTTTGATTTTTCGCAGTACTTCACCGATCTCGCTCCGGTGAGCTACGTCTCGGATCCTGGAGAGTGGTTCCTTATGCTTCGATCGCCCGATGTGTGGAGAGTTCTCTTTCCAACATCACCTGATGGACGAGGTAAGAATCTTCTGTCAAAACGATCGACACAGGACAGGCTCCGAGGCATTGTGGACACAAGCAAATCTTTCGAAGTTGTCCATAGCCGTCTATATAACGTTCATCAGAGGGTGGCCCGAACATATCGTCGAGGCACCGTTTTGATCGCTGGAGATGCTGCTCATCTAAATAATCCCGTTGGGGGAATGGGATTGAATGGCGGTATCCACGACGCCATCAACCTCGCGGAGAAGCTAGCGAATGTTTGGAGCGGGAATTCAGAGCCCGATTTGCTTGATGCATATTCGGAAGATCGCCGCAGAGTTGCGATCGACTTCGTTCAGAAGCAAACCCATCAGAACGTCCTTGATCTATCAGAGAGTGATCCCGAGAAGCGAAAACGTGTCCATGAAGAGATGCGGAAAATCGGGGACGATCCTCAACTGGCTCGGCGGTTCCTATTGAGAGCATCGATGATGAACGAGAGCCAAAGTCCGAACAGGCTTCTCTAGGAATACGCTTCAGCTATTCCGTTCCAAGAAACTGTTCCAGGGCCTCGACCGGGGACTTGATTTCGAGGATGATGGAGCTCTCTATCGCCTCAACGCCATGCTTGACACCTTTTGGATGCCGGCACGCGTCTCCTGCATTAAGTATGAAAGACTCTTCGCCGACCACCATTTTCACTCTCCCCTGAAGCACGTAAGCCAGAGATTCGTGTTGATGGACATGAGGGGGCGATCCAGATCCAGCGGGATAGTCAATCTCCAGCATCACCATTTCGTCTCCCGATATCATCGGTTTTAACCCGACTTCTCCCTGGAGATCAAGACCCTCTATCGTTTTAATTATTCGACGCGGTATGTTCGCGTTTCTAGCAAAAATCATTGTGATCTTTCCTTTCCCCGGAGTGGTTAGTCCTCAGTGCTCAATTAAGTATCTTCGGTATCTTTTTGCTTCAAAGAATCAGACCATATCGACTATTGCTCATGAGACGATTGTGTCCGGAATTCCCCCTAGGAAAAGCAGCATTTGAGGTTCAGCGTTAGTTTATTGATTAATTCTCTGTATAGGTACCTTCGAGTTCATCAAGATAAGCCACCGCAGCTGTGGCATTGTGAAGACGCCATAGTTCGACGTGGTCGGTCGGCTCGGTGGTGGAGCTTTCGAGAGCCAGCAGCGTGTCGTCGAGAACTCTGCGCTGTTTTTTAATGAGGTTCATGGGTGAGCGTTGGGCGCGAAGGAGGAGAGCGAGTTTGAGTAAAAAACCGATGCGCAGATCTCGAATGTGCTCTTCCGGCTCTTCGAGCCATCTTTTGAGACGTTCTCGACCTGCAAGTGTGGCGTGTCGGATAACACGCTGTGGTCCCGCTGTTCCCTTCTCGGTTGCAACCGGTTCAGCGTAGCCAGCGTCAACGAGTCGATTGAGGGCTCGATACACCAGAGGCCGTCGAACAGTGAATATCTTTCCGACATCGCTGTTGCGACCGAGTTCTTTGGAGAGGGCAAAGCCGTGATTCGGTCGTGAGGCGAGAATTCCGAGAACTGCATATTCGGTGATCGATAGGTGCGGCGGTTTCATAGTGTGTAGCGTCGGAATAGACAAGGATGAGCTCTGCGTTTCACTGAGATTGCTCAAGGATATACTTGCGTCGCATAATAGTCTCAACGAGATTACTGGTAGAAAATGGCGAAGATTTGGGTCGTGATCGGATTGGTACTTTTGCTAAGCACGGCCTGCAGCGAATCATCGTCCGAATACGACTCTACGGGATCTTTTGCGCCTACCCCCTCAGGGGAGGATCAGGTTCTGGTATCGGCTGCGACTTCGCTTACTGCTGTCTTTGCTGAGTTGAGCTCTGAATTTGAATCTGCCAATCCTGGAATTGATGTAGTCCTGAATTTCGCCGGGAGCACTGCTCTCCGAGAGCAGATTCTCGAAGGGGCTCCGATAGATGTTTTTGCTTCTGCCGACAGGTCAAATATGCAAAGAGCGGTGGAGTCTGGAGAGGTAGAAGGCCGGCCAGAGATTTTTGCTAGGAACGTATTACAGATAGCTGTTTCTGCTGGGAACCCTGCCGATGTGACTGGTTTGGACGATTTTGCTCGTAGCGAGCTGCTCATAGGATTGTGCATCTCAACTGTCCCATGTGGAGAGCTCGCTCGGGAGGCGCTCGCAAAGGAAGGAGTAACGCCTTCAATTGACAGCGTTGAACCTAACGTTCGCGCGCTGTTGACCAAGGTAGAAGCAGGAGAACTTGACGCGGGAATAACATATCTGACTGATGTTCTCTTTGCCTCTGATGCGATTGAAGGAATAGATCTGCCTTCTGGCCAGAACGTTATCGCCGAGTATCCCATCGCGGTTCTAACCAACGCTCGAAGCCCTGCAGCGGCTGCCATGTTTATGAAATTCGTCTTGTCTGGAGAGGCGCAGAGCATTCTCCACGAATACGGGTTTATATCGCCTTGAAGATGCCCTTCCAACAACGATCTATCACCACTGGCCGTAGCCCGATTTTGCTGGTCGTATTGGGGCTAACGGGCCTGACTTTTTTCGTAGTGCCGCTCTTAGGGTTGCTTTGGCGAGTTCCTTGGAAAAGAACCCCCGACCTGCTCACTAGCCAGATGGTCCTTGACGCACTCCGCCTTTCAGTAATCGCCTCTCTTGCAGCAACTGCGATTTCATGCGTGATCGGTGTGCCACTGGCGTGGCTGTTAGCACGGGCTGAATTTCCTGGTAAAGCCATTGTCAGAAGCATTGTGACTCTTCCGTTGGTGCTTCCTCCTGTCGTGGGAGGAACAGCACTGTTATTTGCTCTCGGCCGTCGCGGTCTCGTTGGCGGCCCGTTAAACCAAGTTACTGGTCTTCTTATGCCGTTCTCGCTGTGGGGAGTTATTTTGGCTGCCACGTTTGTGGCTATGCCCTTTTTGGTGATCACGGTTGAGGGAGCACTACACAACTTAGACGAGAAACATGAGAGAGCTGCTGCCAGCTTGGGAGCTAGCCGTTGGATGGTGATTCGACGTATCACAGTGCCGATGATTGCACCTTCGCTCATCGCCGGGCTAGCACTTACGTGGGCCAGAGCATTTGGAGAATTCGGCGCGACTGTCACATTTGCTGGCAACCTTCAGGGACGAACCCAGACTCTTCCGCTAGCGGTTTTTGTTGCTTTAGAGAGCGACAGAGATGCAGCTGTCGCTATCAGCATGATCATGGTTTTCGTGTCATTGATTGTATTGATTGCTTTACGAGATCGATGGTGGCGGTAGTTTTGACCAGCCAGGGGCTCACTGCCGATGTTGTCGTTCACCGCTCAGAAAATTTCCGACTGGAACTGTGTCTATCGATCCCGTCAGGAAAGACCGTCGCATTGCTAGGTCCCAATGGTTCCGGGAAATCCACGGCATTGGCTGCGATCGCAGGTCTGATTTCTCTTGACTCTGGACGGATTCTTTTCAACGGAGTCACTCTTGACGATCCAGCCACTGGTGCCTTCGTTCCACCTGAGCGAAGAAAGGCTGGTGTTGTTTTTCAGAACTACCTTTTATTCCCTCATTTAAGTGTCCTCGATAACGTTGCCTTCGGTCTTCGTAGCCGACGAATTGCGCGAGGGGAGGCGAACACGAGGGCTAGAGAGTGGATCGAACGTATCGGCCTCACTGGAATGGAGAATCGCAAGCCAGCCGATTTATCTGGAGGGCAATCTCAACGTGTTGCGATTGCGCGCGCGTTAGCTATCACGCCCGACCTTCTCCTTCTCGATGAGCCGCTATCGGCACTTGACATCAGCACACGTTCAGAACTACGTCATATGCTTAAAGAGCACCTAACGAATTTCGACGGGCCTCGATTGTTAATCACGCATGATCCGACTGAGGCTTTTCTTCTGGCTGATGAGATCCACGTGATCGAAGACGGGACTGTTACGCAAGTCGGAAATGCCGACGAGATACGTCTCCGGCCTCGCACCCAGTACGCTGCTGATTTAGCGGGGTTCAACCTAATCATGGGAACTGCTCGCTCTGGAATTGTGGATACGGGTGTCCAGCCTCTCTATATCGCTAATAACGAGATTGCTGGTCCGGTTTTGGCGACGATTCACCCCACAGCCATCTCACTATATCTGGAACCACCGAAGGGAAGCCCGCGGAATAGTTGGTCAACCACGGTTTACCGTGTTGAGCGATTTGAGAATAGGATTCGACTCAGTACTGGCCCTCCACTACCTGTCACTGTCGAGGTGACCGAGCAGGCAAAAACAGAGCTCGGATTGAAACCAGGAACTCAGATCTGGGTAGCGTTGAAGGCAACGGAGATCGGGATTCAACCGGGTCGATTTTCTTAATTCTCATACGACGACGTGAACCTCTCGACCCATGTCGCATAACAATTCGACTCTCGGTTATGTGGGCTCAGGCTTCGCGATCGCGTTGAATCCGGCAATGACAGACCACGATTGGTAGTCTCTGCGTACTGCCGACGACTGAACGGCGGTGGAGGGAGGAATCAATGGCGTGGGGTCCTAGTACGACCACGACCCAAAGCGGTCTTGACGGATATTTCAAGATCACAGAACGAGGATCATCGGTGAGTACCGAAGTACGCGCTGGGGTAGCTACTTACCTCGTTATGGCGTACATCGTCTTTTTGAATCCGATAATTCTGGAACCTCTTGGTTTCGAGCCTGTTGCAGTAGCAGCAGCGACGGCTCTGGCCGCGGGGCTTTTGAGCATAATTATGGGCGTCTACTCCAACTATCCGGTGGCTATGGCTACGGGACTGGGGATCAATGCGGCAGTAGCTTTTCAGCTTGTTATCGGCGGAGGCTTAACGCCGAAGGGCGCTATGGGCGTTATCGTCCTGGAAGGCATCGCTGTAACTGTGTTGGTGCTTCTCGGTCTGCGCGAAGCCGTGATGAAGGCTGTTCCGGACAGTCTCAAATTGGCAATTGCGGTCGGTATCGGGTTATTCATCCTGTTTATCGGCTTTGTCAACGGTGGACTGATTGTTGGCGGAGGCGGCACACCTGTGTCGTTCGTATTCCCTAACACGGCTTCATCGGCGGTGACGTTGCTCGGATTGCTCATAGCTGTTGCCTTGTTCGCTCGAAAGATGAAGGGAGCGCTAATCATTACGATTGCGCTCACTGCCATTTTGGCGCTGATCTTCGGAGTGAACGACTGGCCAGATAAGATTCCGGCACCGGAGTTTTCCACTTTGTGGCAATTCGATCTCGGGAATGTTTGGGACCTTGGTTTCCTGACGGCGATCTTGACAATCTTCACGTTCATGCTGACCGACTTTTTTGACACGATGGGTACGGCAACGGCCGTCGTGGAACAAGCCGGTCTGACGGACGAGAACGGCGAGATTCCAGATGTAGGAAAGCTTCTCCTTGTCGACTCAGCTGGTGCTGCAGTCGGAGGTGCTTTCGGCGTTAGTTCTAATACGAGCTACATCGAGAGTTCAGCAGGAGTTGCAGAAGGAGGAAGAACCGGATTGACGTCAGTCGTGGTCGGGTTGCTCTTCCTGGTTACGATCTTCCTGTCACCACTTGCAGTCCTAGTGCAAGGTCCGGTGACGGCAGCTGTACTAATTGTGGTTGGCTTCTTGATGATTGGTTTCATCCGGAAGATCAATTTCACGGACCTTGAGGAAGGTTTCCCAGCGTTGATGGCGATCATCCTCATGCCACTTACCTACTCGATCACAGTGGGTATTGGCGCTGGGTTTGTGATGCATACCCTGATCAAGGTGGTTAAGGGCAAGTGGTCTGAGGTCTCGGGCATTATGTGGGCCGTGACTGCTGCTTTCCTTATCTATTTCGCTCAGGCTCAACTGGATAGCTGGGTCAACTGAATACCTAGTTCTAGATGACCATCAATTGAGCGGAGCCGCCGTCGCTGACGGCGGCTCCGCCTTTTCCGTACCTTGCAATACTTTCCTGGATTCGTTTCTTCGCCTCCGTTAAGTTCTCAGTTGACTAAACCAAGGGTTGAGTTACAACTATGCCGAAACAACAATCACAATTCACTTTTCGAAACGATATCGCTTATGACTGACCTGATAATCAAAGGTGGGACTGTGATCGACGGAACCGGAAACACCCGGTATCAGGCTGACGTGTCCATAACAAACGGCGTCATCGAGAATGTTGGGGAGATCGAATCGACTGGATCACAGACAATCGACGCCTCTGGTCTCGTTGTCGCTCCGGGTTTCTTCGATTTTCATTCCCATTCCGATTTCACGATTCCTGAATACCCCAGTGCTATCAATTCGATCTCTCAGGGTGTGACTACCGAAGTGACTGGAAATTGTGGTTGGACCCCTGCACCGGTACCTGTTGATCCAGATCACGCAGATGCTTTCAGGGCATCTAACGAAGGACTCGGCCCCAATCTTGATTGGAGATGGTCTAGCTTCGGGTCTTTCCTCCGCGTCCTCGACGAAGTCGCGCCATCGGTGAACGTTGCCCCACTTATAGGGCACAATGCTGTGCGGAGCTCAGTTATGGGATACGAGAACAGATCGTCGACGACTGACGAGCTCAAAAAGATGAAGAGCCTCGTTGAGAACGCGATGGAAGCGGGCGCATGGGGTATGAGTTCTGGATTGGTCTACCCTCCCAGTGGTTTTTCCGACATAGAAGAACTCTCGGAGCTAGCTGCCTCAGCGGCTAAGTTCGGCGGTCTCTACAGCTCGCATATCCGTAACGAAGGCTCGGGACTGCTTGAGGCAGTTTCCGAAGCAGTAGAGGTTGGTAAGCGATCGGGAGCGACGATTCAGGTATCGCACCTCAAGGCCACTGGGTCAAACAACTACGGATTGGTAAACGGTGCCTTCGACCTTCTCCATCGAGCTCGTACCGAGGGGATCAATGTTCATTGCGACGTCTACCCCTACACGGCAGGATCAACCTTCCTTGCCATGGTCACTCCGCCATGGTCGCATGAAGGGGGGTTTGACGAACTAGCCCGTCGTCTCGGTGCTCGCGAAAAACGTGATCGTATTCGGTATGAGATGTTGAACGATTCTGTTGAGTGGAACGGCCTCTTTCGAGCTGCGGGCAGTTGGGACCGTATCTTGATATCCAGCGTGGTCGCTCCGGAACTGACCAAGTATGAGGGATCTTCGATCGCAGCGATTGCCGCGGCAGA
>CAJWGC010000006.1 GCA_913031525.1 uncultured Acidimicrobiia bacterium
TGGCACGAGTTATGCCAATGCTATCGGGGTTCTTTCTTTTCACTGCTTTCGCATCGATCGGTCTTCCAGGATTGAACGGGTTCATCGGTGAGTTCAAGATCTTGATTGGCAGTTATATAACGTTGCCAGGTCACACGGTTTTCGCTGTCTTTGGCGTTGTCCTAGCGGCCGTCTATTTGCTATGGGCATACGAGCGCATATTTACTGGGCCGATCCTCAAACCAGCAAATGAAGATCTGCCGGATCTCGACAGTCGGGAGATCGCGATGTTGATTCCTATAGGCATTTTCATTGTTCTGCTCGGCGTCTTTCCCAAGCCTGCTTTGGACCGGATTGAGCCTTCGGTCGAGCTCATCCTTGACCGAATCGAGCGAACCACAGCATTTGAGACTCCTGAACCGGGACGGATTGCTGATCTTGCTGGACACGTGAGCGGAGGGAGATAGTTGTGAGCAATATCGCCTTTCTTCCCATCGCTCCCGAAATTGTGCTATTCAGTGCAGCGTTAATCCTGCTTTTGGGTCACGTCACTTTCGGCTGGGGTGTTCGAATCTGGGGCTGGATCTCCGGTGCCGGATTCGTAGCCGCTATTGCGTTGTCTTGGGCCCAGTGGTTACGGATCGACGAGCTTGGAGGAGGCACGCTTCATTTCGCTTTCCGCGGGACCAACCACGGTGAATCTCTAACTCCTGCGATCGTTATGGATCACTTCTCCTCGTTTGCAGGCCTGCTCATCTTCGCGGTAGCTGGTCTCGCGATGATGGCGGGATGGGAACTTGTCCGTAGTTTCGAACGTCGCGGAGCCGAATTCATAGCTCTCGCCCTCATCGCGGTCTCTGGCATGCATTTGATGACAGTCTCAGCAAATCTCATCACTCTTTTCATCGGACTCGAAGCGGCCTCCATCGCTCTATACGTCTTGGCGGGTTTCGACCGCACTGGTTCCCACTCGGATGAAGCTTCGATTAAGTATTTCCTTATGGGTTCGTTCGCCTCGGCTCTGTTCGTCTACGGCGTCGCTCTCGCTTTCGCTGCGTTCGGATCTACATCCCTTTACGGCGCCGGATCGATTGCCACTCCGGTTGTCGACTCAATCCGTGAATTCGATGTAGCGGCGTCCGTATCATCCGAGCCAGGACTCATGCTGGTCGCTGTGGCTCTTCTCATTGTCGGGCTAGGTTTCAAGGTTTCTGCAGCACCGTTTCATCAGTGGGCGCCTGATGTCTATCAGGGAGCTCCTGGAGGTGTCATTGGCCTTATGGCGGCTGGAGTGAAAGTCGCCGGATTTGCCGCGATGGCTCGGATTCTGGTTGGGGCTCTAGATATCTCCGTTGCTAAAGAGAGCTGGTCTCACGGACTAGCGGTTATCGCTGCCGTTTCAATTGTTATTGGGACAGTGCTTGCTATTGCTCAGACGGATTTGAAGCGGATGCTCGCGTACTCTGGTGTAGCGCAAGCCGGTTACATCCTGACTGGAGTAGTCGCCGGCATAGATGGAATCCCTGCCATGTGGTTCTATTTGGCGACCTACACCGTCCAACTCGTAGGCGCATTCGGCATTGCAGCGATCGTATCCGGTCCGCGTGGTGGGCCCAGTGCTCTGTCCGAGTATTCGCAGCTTTACTCTCGGGCGCCTTTACTGGCAACTGGTTTAGCGGCATTGATGCTGGCAATGGGTGGTATTCCCGGCACAGCCGGTTTTATCGGGAAGCTCGCAGTGTTTTCCGCTGCCGCTGATGGTGACTTTCTTTGGCTCGTCGTGATCGGTGTTGTGGCGGCTGCTGCTGGTCTCTGGGTTTATCTACGAGTCATTGTCGTCATGTTTTTTCAGCGAGATTCGTTAGCGACTCTTGATGTCGCTGGTTCTCCTCTTCAAATCCCGCTCCTTGGGCGCGTAGTTGTTGTCGTAACGATCGCGGCGACGGTTTTGCTCGGTATCGTGCCGTGGCCTCTTCTGAATTTGGTGCAGCACGCACTCCCGCTTTAACAACGTCGAGCTATGAGCGATGGATGTCGATTTCGGTCGGATTCATGATTGGATCTGATTTGACTAATTGAGTGGAACTACTCTGTGGGCTATGGAAACTTCTTACTCCGTATCGTACCGTGAGTACGTAGAGGCAATTTGGGAGATTGAGCAAGAAAACATTGAGCCAATCCAAGCAAGGATCGCCGATTGGCTTGGCGTTAGTCGTGCATCAGTCTCCGAGATGATGCGCAAGATGGAGGCGGATGGCCTTATCTCTGTTTCGTCTGGGATAGCACTTACGCCTGAGGGGCGCCATCTCGCCGAAGTGGTTGTCCGAAGGCACCGTCTCGCAGAGCGGTTTCTTTCCGAGGTGCTCGGTCTTCCATGGATCAAGGTGCATGCTGAGGCTGAGGTCTGGGAGACCACGATCTCTGATGATGTAGAGAAAGCCATGTGGGAGTTGATGGAGAACCCTCAGACTTGCCCACACGGGAACCCCATTCCAGGAGCTGGTTACAAGCCGCCACCTATGAAACCCATAGCTTCGATGGAGCCAGGAGAGAGTTTCCGACTTGAGCGCATTTCAGAAGAGCTGGAGCTTGATATTGAGATGATGAGTTTTCTCGATCGATCAGGACTCCGCCCGGGTGCCCTTATAACCGCGAGCGACAAAGACCCACGTGGTGTGCTCACAGCCACAGTCGAGGGTTCTCCGATTGGGATTAGTCGGTTTGCTTCAGAGCGGCTGTTCGTTGCTATTGCCTGATATCGGAATGAGATTCGTAGTCACCTTATTTATCTTCAACAAATCAATCTAGATCGCCGCGTTTTTGACGATCAGCATGATCTGAGTGAAGCATGATGAAACGAAAGCCTCTTGCGCGATATGTATTTTGTACGATGAGCGTCGAATCTCCTGAAAATTAGATTTGATGCTTCTCGGGGTTTTGAGAGTTCATCCGATCAATAGGGGCACGGTTTGTTCTGCAGCAGTCATTCCGCCGTGGTTACCGATCATCCGGTCGTCGCTGAACTGATGTAGGAGTAGCGCGTTGTCTTCTGCTAACAGAATTCCGTCTGGAGCTCTTGTGGCAAGACTGGGATGATGGAATCCGGTGCCCCACCATTCGATAGCGTCGTCGATTGGTATCCACGTTGCTGGTAGTAGGCCGGCGATTTCCTCCCCATTTCCGAGGACAAACATTGCCCTTCCGTCACCGTAGAAGATGCGATTTCTCTGCAATTCTTTTGGGATCTCGTGCTGAGCGTCGGGCTTGAAGTCGATATGGCCGTGATCGGAGGTACCCACGATCGCGACATCATCGGGCATCTTATTTACTAGGCCTTCCCAGATAGATGCCGCCACTTGAAGAGTGGCGGCATATTCTTCAGAGTCTTGTCCATGAACGTGGGCCGCAAAGTCCACGTTCGGCACATAGACAACGACCAACTTTCCCGGACCAGCCAGAGATTTTGCGATGGAGACGATTTGATCCGTGGTTGCCACTGGCTCGAATCGGCATCCTCGGTAAAGGGCTTTTGTCAGTGAGGAGCGATCAAAGTGCGCTGGTTGAACAGTAAATGTGTCGATGCCGAAGGCTGTCAATCGCTCCCATAGGTTGGGAGTTGGCAGCAAACTTTCGGTGTTGTAGTCGAGAGGTTTTCCCCACAACGTGGTCCATTTGATGGTGTTGGCGACTTTTTCGATCTCCGGAATCCACATCTGGTATCCGAGGAGACCATGTTCTGCTGGAGTCAGGCCGGTTGCGATAGAGGCCAAAGCTACCGTGGTGGTCGAAGGAAACACTGTGTCAATGTCGGCCACTCGCGCTTGGCGAATCACATGAGCAGCCGGATGTTCGAGCTGTCCTGAGCCCAGACCATCGAAGAGGACCAGGACATATCCCGGAGCTGCTGGTACAGCAGCCTCGAGATTCTGGTAAAGCAACGGATTCGGCGATGAACCCGTCAGGCGAGTCTCGATCGTTGATATGAGATTTACGATCGAACTTCCTTTGTAGTCAGGGACGTTAATAGTTGGCATGGCGTGAGTGTTGATCCTTATTGGCTCTTCTGCAAAAGGAATGAATGAGAAGACCCAGGTTCAAGGTTTCTCGCAGCAGGGAGAAAAGTCGGTCCGAATAAGAATCAGAAGCTTTCTTTTTCCTTTCTATAGGACCCTTTTTGGGCGACCAATATTTTGCATTTTGAATCCTGAATCCTTCAGTTCGATCTTCAAGATTTGGGGTGGCCCGTCCCATTCCTATACTCATGATGGACCAAGCCGCTACATCGTCGGGGTCACACTGGTGCAGGACTATTTCGGCGACTACATAACTGTGGCTGCGTTCGCAGCCGTTGGTGCTCTTCTCGTGGCTGCCGGGCTATTTGTTTCTTCACTGATTCGCCCTAACAAGCCTAATCCAGCGAAATCGTCGACCTACGAATGCGGAATCGATCCAGTGGGAGGAGGATGGAGCCAGTCTCATATCCGCTATTACGTGTTTGCTCTGTTGTTCCTCATATTCGATGTCGAGGCCGTCTTTATATTCCCATGGGCTGTCAAACTCAACGATTTCCAGGCTGCGGGACTCGGGGGCTTCATCCTCGTGGAGATGGTGATTTTTATTTTAATTCTCGTTCTAGGCCTTCTCTACGCGATTCGTAAAGGAGTACTTCGATGGGAGTGATCGAACGGTTCGGTGGAGTCAAGCCCGTCTCCTGGTTGCTCAACTGGTCTCGCCGTTACTCTCTGTGGTTTTTTCAATTTGGATTGGCTTGTTGCGCCATCGAGATGATGGCAGCGTCGGCTCCTCGATACGACTTCATGAGATTTGGGATCATCCCGCTACCGGCATCTCCTCGACAGGCCGATCTAATGGTCGTAGCAGGAACTGTCACTGACAAGATGGCTCCGGCGGTTCGTCGCCTTTATGACCAGATGCCTGAGCCTAAATATGTTATATCGATGGGGTCTTGTTCTAACTGCGGGGGCCCTTATTGGGATTCTTATTCGGTCACCAAGGGAGTAGACCAGGTCATTCCGGTTGACGTGTACGTTCCTGGCTGTCCGCCTAGGCCCGAAGCCTTGATGGAGGGCATCGTTCTGCTGCAAGAGCAGATCAAAAACGAAGATGTTCGAGAGAAGTGGAAGCAGAGTGATCGAGCCACCGTCTGAGGTAACCGAGACGTCCTTCGAGTCTTACGCCGCGGAACTCGGAGAGTCTCTCGGCGCGGAACGAGTCGTTGCCCGACACGATACCGTTCGTATTTACGTCGATTCTCAAGACTGGGTACAGACGATTCAGTCTGCCCGTGATAACGCTGGTCTGGAGTTCTTTTCTTGGTTGAGCGCCATTGACTGGTCGCGCGATGTAGCCGTTGGCGATCCTGTTGAAAATCCGGAAGAACTAGAAGAACGGATCGAGGTTATCTGTCGGCTCTCATCGGTTGAGAACGGTGATGGGGCGCACTTTGTCTCGGTTCTGGACATAGAGAAGCCGGCCATTGACTCTTTGGTTCCAGTTTTTGCGGGGGCGGAATGGCATGAGCGCGAAGCAACTGAGATGTTCGGTATCTCATTTACTGGATTGCCTAATACCGATCATCTTTACCTTCCCGACAGTTTCGAAGGAAATCCGCTTCGCAAGTCTTATGCGCTACTTGCCCGCGCCGTAAAGCCGTGGCCAGGTGATGTCGATGTAGAAGCAATGCCCGATGCTTCTGGAGAACAAGATCAGAATGAGGAACAAACGATGGGTGAGGTATGACAGTTATCGACCCGACCGTCGCGATGCACCTATCCGAGGCCGCCGTCTCAGTTGAGCTCGAGACGGCGGACATGACGATCAATATAGGGCCGCAGCATCCTTCGACCCATGGTGTCCTTAGGCTTGTCGCCAGGGTCGATGGTGAGCGTGTTCACGATGTGAACCCAGTAATCGGCTATATGCATCGCGGATATGAGAAACTTGCCGAGGTTCGCACTTATGCTCAGATCACCGCACTGGTGAATCGAATTGACTGGGTATCTGGATTCGCCAATGAGGTTGCTTTTATTTCTGCAGTCGAGAAGCTTATGGGCCTCGAAGTGCCAGATCGAGCGAAATACATTCGCCTCATACTTACAGAGCTCACGAGGATCTCGTCGCATCTCGTGTTTATGTCGTCTTATCCACTCGAGCTCGGAGCTACAACGCCACTTATGCATGCACTTCGCGAACGCGAACATGTAATGGATCTCATCGAAGGAGTGACCGGCGGAAGGTTCCATCCCAATTTCAACCGAGTCGGCGGCGTCAAACCGGCGTTGGGGCAAGGAGCCTCTACTAAGAAGATGAGCCAAGATCTTCCGGCCGGCTTTCTGCAGGCAACTAGCGACGCGATGGATCAGGTGGCGGGAGTTTGCGACGATCTCGATGAGCTTGTCACCGGTAATGAGTTTTTCCAAGCGCGCACAGTTGGGGTGGGTTTTATTCCTAGAGAAAAAGCTCTCGAGTACGGTCTGTCAGGACCAAATTTGAGAGCTTCTGGAGTAAATTTCGACCTTCGGAAGAAGGGCGAAATGGTCCTTCCTTATGACGATTTTGATTTTGACGTCCCCATTGGAAGTAATGGAGATTGCTTCGATCGCTATGTGGTGCGGCTCCAAGAAATCCGTCAGGCGATGAAGATCGTGCGTCAGGCAGTCGAGAAGATCCCCGCGGGTCCGCTTCAGGCGAAAGTGCCTCGAATCATCAAGGTTCCCTCTGGTCAGGCCTATGTACGTACGGAAAACCCGAAAGGAGAGATGGGTTACTACATCGTATCGGAAGGTGGAAGAATTCCATATCGGGTGAAGATTCGGTCAGCATCGTTTTCTAACTTATCGATCCTGCCTTGGATACTTGAAGGTGCTCTTGTTCCTGACATGGTGGCCATCATGGGGAGCCTTGATTTCGTACTAGGAGATGTGGATCGATGAGCCGAGGGTTTCTGATTCCTCATCTAGAGGCGCGGACTTTTTTTAGCCCTTGCAAGGCGACTCAATCCAGCGTTCGTGAAGGGATAGTGTCGTGAGCTTTTGGCTCTTGCTCGTCATCAAAGTGGGGGTGATTGTCGGAGTTGTCGTGATGCCGTTAGTTCTGGGGATCATCTTTGGGGAGCTAAAGATCTCTGCCCATATGCAGAGCCGGATTGGTCCTTACTTCGCCGGAGGTCGTTTTGGATGGGCGCAGCCTCTTGCTGACGGACTCAAATTCATGCAGAAGGAGGATCTCGTTCCCGACGCTGCTGATTCAGCGGTGTATCGCTTAGCTCCTTACGTGGTGTTGATGGGAACTATTGCTACTTTTGTCATCATCCCGTTTGGGCCTGATCTCATCGCTAGAGACTTGGATTTGGGCGTATTTTATCTGCTGGCCGTCTCATCCCTCGGAACCCTTGGTGTTCTTATGGCGGGTTGGTCCTCGGGAAACAAGTACTCACTTATCGGAGGATTGCGCGCCGCGGCTCAACTTATTGCTTACGAACTACCAATGGTCTTAGCCGTAGTAGCGGTAGCGATCCAGGCTGGGACCCTTTCACTCAACGGAATCGTTGAAGCTCAGGCAACTACGGAGCTCTTCGGCCTTAATATTCATTTGCCGTATGTGATTATCGGTCAGGGGCTTGGGTTCGCGATTTTTACGACCGCGGTACTCGCCGAATTATCAAGAATTCCTTTCGATATGCCGATAGCTGAATCCGAGCTCACAATGGGTTACCTCACCGAATACTCCGGAATTCGGTTCACAATGTTCTTTTTAGGAGAGTATGCCGGGATGATCGCTTTTGCAGCCATTGGCGCAACGCTTTACCTTGGAGGATGGTGGATCCCCGGATTTTCGGCGGACGACAATCTGATGAACTTCATCGGTCCTCTTGTCCTCATAGGCAAGGTTCTTCTACTTGCCTTTCTCTTTATCTGGTTCCGTTGGACTTGGCCACGATTGCGTGAGGATCAGCTCCAGACGTTGGCATGGAAATGGCTCATACCTCTTTCGCTCTTCAATATCGTGGTAACAGCGTTCTTCAAGGTGGTTTTCTGATGGCAATTCGCGGAATCGGAAGATCGACAGGATCATTCCCTCTGAAGGGTCTTCTCAAAGGAATGAAAGTCACTTTCAAGGCGATGTTGCGTAAGCCCGTGACTATCAACTATCCCATCGAGAAAGAAACTCCCGTTCCAAGGGCACGTGGCGTCATCGCTCTCGACGTTGAAGCTTGTACGGTCTGCATGCTTTGTGCCCGTGAATGCCCCGATTGGTGCATATACATTGAGGGACATAAGGAGGAGGTTCCGCCTTCGAAGCCAGGTGGCCGTCCTCGATCTCGGGCTACGCTCGATCGATTCGATATTGACTATGCCCTCTGCATGTATTGTGGAATCTGCGTTGAAGTTTGCCCGTTTGATGCTCTCTTTTGGAGCCCCGACTACGAGTACTCCGAATCCGCCGTTTCCAACATGCTCCACGATATGGAACGGCTCGAGGATTGGCTTCAGACTGTGCCTGATCCACCTGCGTTGGAGCCGTCATGATCCTGACGGATTGGTTCACCATGCCCGAGAACTTTGTATATTCAGCGATCGGGGTCACGATGCTTGCTACCGCTTATCGAGTAGTGACTACCCGAAATGTGGTGCACGCTGTGCTCCATCTGGTCGCTGCTCTTGCCGCTTCCGCTGCTCTTTTTCTTCTTCTTGGTGCTGAATTTGTCGCTTGGACTGTTGTGCTTGTTTACATCGGAGCGGTGATTGTTCTGTTCTTGTTCGGGATCATGATTACCAGAGCCCCCCTTGGGGTTGAGACTGAGCTCAGTCATCCTCGCCGGATACGTATTCCTGCAGCAATAGTCTCTTTTGCATTGTTTCTTGTGATTGGCTCAACCATGGTTGGCGCCTTCAAAGATGATGTGATCGAGCCTGCTCCACAAGGAACGATGGAGTTTGGCATTACCCGCACTGCCGATGTTGGCCAATCTATATTTCAGCGGTTTGTCATTCCTTTCGAGGTCGTCTCTGTGCTGTTGCTGGCGGCCTTGATTGGCGCCATTGTGCTGGCTAGAAAGGACCCTACAGAAGAAGAATCCGAAGCTACAGGGACTATGAGATGAACGGAATTCTTTTTCCTGTCTCGGTTTGTTCGACGCCTCACCCGAGTTGTCAGAGAAAGACGAAATGAAGGCTCTCCGCACAGTCAGTTCGCGCGTGCTCGATCACAGAGAAGCAACGATATCCCGAGGATACTTGAGAGTGGGGGGTCGTTCATGCTGATCAATCAGTTTCTTTTGTTAGGGGCTGCTCTCTTCTCTTTGGGTGTATATGGCGTACTGACTCGGAAGAATGCAGTTCTCGTGCTGCTTTCAGTTGAACTTATGCTGGCTGCTGTCAACATCAATCTCGTTGCCTTCGACCGCTATTTTGTCGATACCGAGGCCGCGGGCCAAGTTTTTGCTCTTTTTGTTATCACTGTTGCAGCCGCTGAGGTTGGCATCGGTCTTGCCATCGTGTTGTTGATCTTTCGAGTACGTAAATCTGCGAATGTCGATGAGTTCGACTTGATGAAGTTGTGATGATTGGCACACCAATTTTCGACGTCTTTTCGACTCTGCTTGCTGGAGTGAATCATGCCTCTAGGTTCAATGACGGTGGCGCACTCGCTGCCGGAGCATGGATGATCCCGGTGGTACCGATGGTCATGGCATTTCTTATTGTATTTTTTGGTAAGCGTTCTCCTTGGAAGGGCTGGGTGATGGCTACCGGCACCATGCTCTTCGTAGCTATCTATGGCATGGCATTGTTTCTCATGAACCTTGTCGAGGGGATTACGTATCAGGGGTCAGTTTGGCTATCAGATGTAGGAACGACGGCTTTCGGCGTGCTTAATGTCGAGTGGGGTTGGATGGTTGATGGGCTGTCAATCATGATGTATTTCCTCGTCGGTGTAGTTGGTGTTCTTATCTTCTGGTACGCCAGAGGCTACATGGAGGACGATGTTCGCTACACGTGGTTCTTCGCTTCTTTCACGCTTTTTGCTGGCGGGATGCTGGTACTGGTTTCAGCGCCAAACTTGATTCAACTGATAGTTGGATGGGAGCTCGTCGGTGTTTCCTCATACCTGTTGATCGGTCATTACTGGGAGGAGCACCAGAACTCTTCGGCTGCGATTAAAGCCTTCATGACAAACAAAGTCGCTGATGTAGGGCTTTTTGTCGGAGCAATCATCATTGGTGTCAGCGTCGGTTCTTTTCGGTTCTCTGAGATTCTTGGCGTGGTCGAAGGGGAGAGCGGCGACTCAACTCTTGCAAAGTACGCGTTTTGGGCGGGGCTAGCCATATTCATCGGAGCCATGGGAAAGAGTGCCCAATTCCCTCTTCACGTCTGGCTTCCCGATGCCATGGCAGGGCCCACGCCAGTATCCGCTTTGATGCACGCAGCGACGATGGTCACTGCCGGTGTGTACTTGATCGGACGGCTCTTCCCGTTCTATATGAACGATCTGTTTGCTTCCGACGTGCGCACAGTGATCATTATCGTCGGGGCTGCCACGCTGCTCCTAGCTGGCTTGCTGGCTCTTGTCCAAGACGACATCAAACGGGTGCTAGCGTATTCGACGTTATCCCAGCTTGGATACATGACCGCAGCGATGGGCGCTGGGGCTTATACCGCAGGATTATTCCACCTCTTCACGCATGGATTTTTTAAGGCACTGTTGTTTCTGGGTGCGGGATCGATCATTCACGCGGTGCATTCCAACAACATGTCGGACATGGGGGGTCTGCGTAAATACATGCCGCGTACCTTTTGGACCTTCTTGATCGGATCTTTCGCGCTGGCCGGAATTTTCCCGCTTGCTGGATTCTGGTCGAAAGATGAAATCCTGGCGTCGATTCAGTACGACGCCAGTCACGGTGGAGGGGCAGTAGCTTCGACCGTGCTCGTGGTCGCGATCATTGGCGCGTTCGTCACTGCCTTGTACATGACGCGAACGGTATATCTGACTTTCTTCGGTAAGTACAAGGGGGATGCCCATCCTCACGAGTCACCCAAGACCATGACTCTCCCGATGGTGGGCCTGACTATTGGCGCCGTAGGCCTTGGAGCACTCAATATTCCGGGCATCACTACCTGGTTCACGGATTCGCTCGCGGCCCGGTTTGTTGCCCCCGGGGATCATCACGCCACATCGATCGAATGGGTCCTTGCAATCATTGGTACGGCAGCGGCTCTTGCTGGGATTGCTTTGGGGTACCGTCTATGGCACCGAGACGCTGCTATCCAGAGAGATCGTGATACATTCCGAATCCCGGTTTTGTATCCGTTGCTGGAGAACAAGTACTACATAGACGATTTTTATATGGGCAACATCATTAGGCCTGTACGAGGTCCGTTAGCTCGTGCTGTCGACTGGTTTAATAGTCATATCATTGACTCTGTGGTCAACGGTGCTGGCTATTTGGCTCGTGGCTTGGGCAAGACTGTCTATTTATTTGATCAGCGCGGTATTGACGGTGTGATCAACGTTTCAGGATTTGCAGCCAGTTTCGCCGGAGGAATGCTACGACTTTTTCAGACGGGACGAGTACAACATTACGCAATCATGATCTTCGCTGGGACTGTGTTCCTTGTCGTAGGTCTCATCATCTTCTGACAGGAGGGACGGTTAGATGTTTGAAGACGGCTGGGGTCTGAGCCTTATCGTTTTTTTGCCTGTGGTCGGGGCAGGGGCGGTGCTGCTAATTCCCAGGGCTCAAGAACAGGCACAAAAGCTGACGGCGTTACTTTTCGCTGGAGCTTCGTTTGCTCTGTCTGTATTTCTCGCCATCGGATTCGACTACGGCGTTGCTGGATTCCAGGCGAATACTGCGGCTGACACTACTTGGATTGGAGCCATCAACTCCCATTATCACATTGGAGTGGATGGGATAAGCCTTCCTCTTCTTGTGTTGTCTACCTTGATGACGCTGTTATCGATTGTTTACAGCTGGAATCATTGGCCAGAACCAGAGAATCCAAAGGCGTTTCTGGTTTTAATTCTTGTACTCGCGACCGGTATGGCTGGAACTTTCGTGGCGCTTGATCTGATCCTCTTCTTTGTATTTTTCGAGGTTGTTCTTCTGCCTATGTACTTCATGATTGGAATCTGGGGAGACAAAAATAAGGTCAAGCTCCCGGTGGTAGAGCGTGTTGTCGAAATGCGTATTTACGCGTCACTTAAGTTCTTCCTATTCACGCTTTTCGGGTCGGCCTTTATGCTGCTCGGATTTTTGGCCCTTTATTTCCGTTCGGGAGATGGGGCTGCCCAACGCACATTTGACATTGTGGAATTGTCAATGCGTAGTGATTTGTTTACCGGTGTCTTTGCTTTCTGGGTGTTCGCGGCGCTGTTTCTTGGATTCGCTGTCAAGGTGCCGATGTTTCCATTCCATACGTGGTTACCTGATGCTCACACTGCAGCACCAACCGTAGGATCGGTATTACTGGCCGCCATTCTGCTGAAACTGGGAACTTACGGGTTCGTCCGGATCGCGCTTCCAATTCTTCCTAACGAGGCTGAGGAATGGGCGTGGTTTATAGGTGTGCTTGCTGTTATTGGGATCATCTACGCGTCGCTTGCTTGTCTGGCGCAAACCGATATGAAGCGTTTGATCGCATTCTCATCAGTGGGCCATATGGGATTTGTGATGCTTGGAATCGCGACTCTTACCGACATTGGCATCAACGCGGCGATCATTGGCATGGTGGCCCACGGCGCGATCACCGGGATGTTGTTTTTCGTTGTCGGATCCATGTCTCACCGGTATCACACGAGAGATATGGCGCGCCTTGGAGGCAATCAAAAGTTAATGCCGATTATGGGTGGAATCTTTGGATTTGTGGCGATGGCGTCGCTTGGCCTTCCTGGACTAGCTGGTTTCTGGGGCGAGTTCATGGCTTTGTTGGCGTCATGGCAACCGGCAGCCGCGCTCAGCACTGACTTGTTTCGTACGCTCATGGTGATTGGAGCTGTTGGCACTGTCTTAACCGCAGGATATATGTTGTGGATGCTCCAGCGGGTCAACTTCGGCGAACCGCCCGAGGAGTGGTCAAGTCACGAGTTGCACGATGTCGATAAATGGGAGATGGCGGCGTGGGTGCCGTTGCTTGCTGGGATCTTGGTGCTCGGTGTCTTTCCGAGGCTTGTCTTCGGCGCTACGAATGACGCGGTGATTGAAATGATCGAAGCCGGTTGGCGGTTCGTCGGGGGCTGATCGAATGGATTTCGACTACCACGCATTGCTGCCAGAGATCATCCTCGCCGGAACGGTCGTGGGTGTGCTGCTTGTAGATCTGTCTCCAGCGCCGAAATACTGGACGGCGATTGTGGGCCTTCTTGGTGTTTTCGCTGCTGCCATTCCGATACTCACACTGGGATTTTGCGGTGATCTTGCTTTTTGTGACGACAGCGGTGTGCGTTCAATGCTGGGGGACTCTTATGTAGTGGATAAGTTTTCTCTTGTCTTGAAGGGGCTATTTCTTGGTGCTGCTTTCTTGTCCTTGCTTTTGTCGGTTAGCTATCTTGAACGCGATCGTTATTGGGAAGGCGAGTTCTACTTCCTCATGCTCGCATCCACCTTGGGTGCTGTAGTCATGGCTTCGAGCCGAGATCTTGTCACAATGTTTGTAGGACTTGAATTAGTTACCGGGCCTACATTCTTAATGACCGGTTGGAGAAAAGGTGATCCCCGTTCTAACGAAGCAGCTCTCAAGTTTTTCATAATTGGTGTTCTTTCGGCGGCAGTACTTTTGTTCGGTATGGGATTGGTCTATGGGGCAACGGGAGAGATCACCTTCGAGGGGATTCGCGCTGCTTCAGCAAACTTGCCTGACCGATCTGATGCTCTTTTCAACTTGGGTGTGCTTTTTACGATTCTGGGATTCGCATTCAAGGTATCGGCTGTCCCGTTTCATTTCTGGACGCCCGATACATACGAGGGCGCGCCTACACCTGTTACGGCATACCTTTCGGTAGTTTCAAAAGCAGCCGGATTTGTAGGGTTGCTCGCTATCGCTTACTTGGCTTTTGCTGAGGCTCGAGTGAACGTATGGGGACCAGCATTGTGGATTCTGGCTGCAGTATCGATGACAGTGGGAAACCTTGTCGCGTTACGTCAGACAAACATTGTTCGGATGCTCGGCTATTCGTCGATTGCCCAGGGCGGATTCATGCTCGTTCCTTTCGGAGCAGCGTTGGCGTCTAATGCGACAAGTGTTCAATTGGAAAGTGTCTTTTCTGCCACGGTGACTTATTTGCTCATTTATGCCTTTATGAATCTAGGAGCTTTCGGCGTGGTCATTGCCGTACGAAATCGTCTTGGGTCGAGCGAGATTGATGACTGGTCCGGGCTATTTCGTTACGCCCCTGGGCTTGCCACTCTTCTCGCCATTTTCTTCTTTTCCCTGGCTGGAATCCCCCCATTGGCCGGCTGGTTTGCTAAGTTCGTCATGTTTCGTGCGGCGTTATCCATCGGGGGGGGATGGGTAATAGCGCTCGCAGTCATTGCCGTGGTCAATGCTGTGATTGCTTTTGCTTATTACGCCAAAGTAGTGAAATCGACTTGGTTCGATGAGGTTCCGACTGAGCTTGAGACTGACGCACTTGCTAGCGAACGAGTTATCCCATCACTGAAACTAGCTCTCGGTATTGCCGCGTTAGCCGTTATTGTCCTTGGTGTCTTTCCTGACCTGGTAGCCGGGCTCGGTAATCTCACCACAGGATTTGTTGAGTAGATCGATCGAAACTTGCTGGCAAACGTCCCGAATTGGTCGGAGAGATCAGTTATGTCTCCAACTGCATGTTGCTTCTTGTCTCTAATACGTAGGCAGGATGCTGTCGTCGTTCAGCTGCAGCAACCTTGTAGTTATGTTGGAAGCTTGTCGCTATGACGGAACGGGACATAGTGCCGCTCCTCGATCAACTAATCGCCCGTATCAATACATCGGGGCCGATGCCATTCGAAGAGTTTATGGAGGTTTGTTTATACGACCTTGAAGATGGCTTTTTTGCTACCGGTCCTTTGAGATCCACCATATCTGGCGACTTTCTGACTAGCCCAGAGGTGAGCTCTTGGTTTGGGCGGACCTTGGGCAGATTCGTCGCTTCAGAGCAGCATCGTCTAGGCAGGGACGGGTTTTTCGTCGCGGATGTAGGGGCTGGATCGGGATCACTCCTTAAAGCTGTTGCTCGCGAAATTGAATTCGGGAGTATTGATGTATGGGCAGTGGATCGTTCTCCGGCTGCTCGCGCTGCGCTCTCGGATCAGTCCGATTGGGTGGTTGGAAAGGGCATTGCTGATCTTCCCGAGCAAGTTTCTGGTGTGATCCTGGCTAACGAGCTCCTTGACAATCTTCCTACCGCTCTGGCTGTTTGGACAGGAAACCGATGGGAGGAGAGATTTGTCGGTATTCAGAGCGGAGCACTCTCTTTGGTGAGAGTCCCAGCACGTACAGAAGTTTCTTCATGGTCGACGCAATTTGGGGGAATTGTTCCAGATGGCGGCATGGTTGAAGTTCAACTTGCTGCCGGTGATTGGCTACGAGCTGCATTGGGCAAAATGAGGAGAGGGTCGATTGTGATTATCGACTACGGAGGTACTGCAGAAGAGCTTGAACCTCGTCGTACCCGAGGGACGCTTCGTACATATCGCGCCCATCATCTTGGCCCCGATCCCCTTCTTGAACCGGGAAAGACCGACATCACTTCGGATGTGAATTTCAGTTCGCTCATGGCTATTGCTGCTGAGGCGGGCTGCACTATTGATCTTTACCGCCAGGATGATTTTCTTGAGGTCTGGGGTTTACGCGAGGAAATTCGTCGACTTCGCCATCAAGAACTTGATCTTGCTCGACAGGGAGATCCGATAGAGCGGTTAAAGGTGCGATCGCAGCGGATCGACATAGAGGCTCTTGTTCATCCTCGGGGTCTCGGGGATTTCCGTGTACTTGTCCTAGGTGTCGCTTGATTGAGTAGAGCTGAAGAATCTTTGTCTCACGGTTTGAGAATGGCAGTTATCCTGAGGGTACGATGGCAATGAACAATTTGAAGACCGTCTTTTTGCTGGGCATGCTCGGCGTAGTTTTCGTAATCGTTGGAAGTCTGTTGGGCGGCCAAGGTGGTGCGATTTTCGCACTCATTTTTGCTGCGTTCTTCAACTTCGCTATGTACTTTTGGTCGGACAAGATCGCGTTGCGTATGTCCGGTGCTCGTCCGGCGGCTGAGACCGAACTGCCTGATGTGTACTCGACGTTGCGTTCGCTGACTCAGCGCGAGGACATGCCAATGCCGACAGTTCACTTAATTGATTCACCTCAACCCAATGCTTTTGCTACTGGACGCAATCCCAGGCACGCAGCTGTTGCTGTGACCAGTGGCATTCTTGGGATAATGAGCCACGAGGAACTTGAAGCTGTACTAGCTCACGAGATTTCTCACATCAAGAATCGAGACATTCTTATCGCGACTGTCGCAGCCACGATTGCGGCAGCGCTCGCCTTTCTGGCGCGAATGGCTTTCTGGGGGCAGCTGTTCGGAGGCCGTCGACGCAACGACAACAATCCATTGATGGCGGTTGTCGGTCTTGTTGCGATGCTCCTTGCTCCAATAGCCGGGATCATTATTCAGCGCGCTATCGGCCGTGCTCGAGAGTTTCAGGCTGATCGTTCTGGTGCTGAAACGACAGGTGCTCCTCTCGTCCTGGCCTCTGCGTTGCAAAAAATTGAAGAATCATCTACCCGGACTGTTATGCAGGTAAATCCAGCGGTTTCGCAACTATTCATAGGAGACCCGATGCACGCCTTGCGTGGCGACTCTCGGAGAAAACAACAGAATTCTGGAAGTTCAATGTTGCGATGGTTTAGCACTCATCCACGAACAAAGGACCGCATCGAACGTCTTGAGAAGATGGCGATGGGCCCGATGATTCGATAGCAGGACCTTGTCCACTCTCTGCAACATCTGATCGATTCAACAGGCCGGTGCAGTTTCAGACAGTAATCTGGTTTCTTCAAGCCGGGATGCCCGAGCGGTCAAAGGGAGCAGACTGTAAATCTGCCGGCGTTTGCCTACGGAGGTTCGAACCCTTCTCCCGGCACTTTTTCAGTGGTTCTTTCCCTGACGGAAGGGGGAGAGGCTGAGCGAATCGTATGCAGCAGTTAGATCTCTGTATGTCGGTCTTTGTGCGATGGAAAAACAGCGGCTTCAGGAACCGACCACACTGTCCCCTCGTTCAAGTAGAAAATCTGCAACATGCGATCCGATGAAACCTGCTCCTCCTGTGATTAGAGCTTTCATGACGCGCCGTCCTGTCGGTTTTTCTTGCTTGATTTTTCGAGGCAGAGACTATTACCTATTTTGTCTGTAACGGCAAGACAACATAAGGATTTTGGCAATTTTTGAGATGTGCACCCGATATGGCCTTCTGCGTTCCTAGCGCGATCGATGGGCTATTTAAGAGGGCCGTGAGAGGGCAATCCATCGGGCCAATGGATTCACAGAGCGTGCTTCCGAGTTGCTTATGTACGCTGTTTATGGGTGGCTATCTCTTGGACGTGCATTTAAATCTGAGATGAAAAAACACTTGCGGGCAAGGGCATTGGGGGCGATAGTCCGACTTCCCTTTTTCTTGTCGAATCAGACGGAAGATTCGATTTTGCGTACGTCCAGCGGAGGGACCGTGGGATCTTTAGCTCTCAGCTTTCCGGTCGAGGATGCGGATTGAGATGATCTATCGCATCAGGCTCTAGACTTTTAGTCCCGTCGCCTCCTTAGCTCAGTGGTAGAGCACTTCCATGGTAAGGAAGGGGTCCCGGGTTCGAGTCCCGGAGGAGGCTCGCTCCGCGGCGGCGTAGCTCAGACAGGTAAGAGCGCTCGACTCATAATCGAGAGGTCGGCGGTTCGAGTCCGCCCGCCGCTACGTAGAAAAGATAACAAAAAGCGAG